>NZ_QUEB01000042.1:0-501 GCF_003477845.1 Clostridium sp. AF34-13 | reverse complement strand
GGCTCTTACAAACAGAGAAATACTGTTTATGTTTAGGAAAATGATACTCAGATGGTTCAGTCCTGCTAAAAATGAAACAAACGAGTTTGTAAAAGCACTTATAAATGGTGATATAGAGGGAATGAATGTATATATGAATGAGGTAGCATTAAATACATTCAGTTCATTTGACTCAGGGAAGAAAACAGCTTCTAAAAAAGCACCGGAGAATTTTTTCCATGGCTTTGTATTAGGTCTTATGGTAGACCAGATAGACAATTATATCATAACCTCAAATCGCGAAAGTGGTTTTGGAAGATATGATATAATGTTAGAGCCGATAGACAAAAACGATGCTAAGTACCAAGGAAGAGTTCTTCCTGGAATAGTAATAGAATTTAAAGTGATAAATCCAAGAAAAGAAAGCACGCTTGAAGAAACAGTTGAAGCAGCATTAAAACAGATAGAAGAAAAGAATTATGATGCAGAGCTTATAAAGCGAGGAGTAAAACAAGAAAATAT
>NZ_QUEB01000041.1:320-527 GCF_003477845.1 Clostridium sp. AF34-13 | reverse complement strand
TATTCAATCTATCTATTACTCTAATCAATATACAGTTTTCAAGGTACAAACTTTCCGGCCATCCCGGAAGTTTTTGACTGTTGAACAGTCATCTATAACAAGAAACTTTTATCTGAAACCTTAGTTTCTTGCCACAAATCGCTGTTCAGCGTTATTTTCTTTTTAATTGGCGGCCACCTACTCTCCCATGCCGTCTCCAGCATAGTA
>NZ_QUEB01000041.1:0-310 GCF_003477845.1 Clostridium sp. AF34-13 | reverse complement strand
TTATTTTCTTTTTAATTGGCGGCCACCTACTCTCCCATGCCGTCTCCAGCATAGTACCATCGGCCGCTTAGGTCTTAACCATCGTGTTCGGGATGGGAACGGGTGTTTCCCCTAAGCGCATCGCCACCAAAGATTTTTGTGTTACTAAGTAAGTGCACCTGATATAAAAATTGTGTAATGAACTTGTTCATCTAAACAGATTTTTTATCAAGTATTTGCGACGCAGTCGCAACCGAGAAAGCTTCGCTTTCGGTGTGCTTACATCTACACCTTAATAACTTAACAGTAAAACAACTCTTACTCATTTCTC
>NZ_QUEB01000040.1:0-932 GCF_003477845.1 Clostridium sp. AF34-13 | reverse complement strand
TTTTCTTTTGTCAACAACATTATATCACAAAATTTAGCATTATTTTAAAATTTTGGGAAAAGTGGTCGAAAATAAGGGAAAAGTGGTAAATTCTTTTATTTTTTTGCTGTTTTTACCACTTTTCCCAAGTTTTCGACCACTTTTCACGATTTTTGGCATTATTTTATATCTTTCCAGTTTTAATAGTTATTTGTATAGCAAACATAAATGATAACCTACCACAAAATTGCACAGGTTCACATAATTGACATTATACCCGAAACAAAATATACTAAAAACAAACAGACAACACTAATAATCTTTTCGCAAATACTAACTATTTTTTATAAGAAACGGGGTGTTTAAATGGGTATATATTTCAATCCGACAAATGAGAGCTTTACACAGGCAAAAAATAGTATGATTTATGTAGATAAAACAGAATTATTGGAACAATTAAATTTAAGATTATCAACAGAAAATAAATGTATCGCCGTAAGCCACGCAAGGCGTTTTGGCAAGTCACACGCTGCCGGTATGATAGACGCATATTACAGTCTCGGTTGCGATTCATCAAAGCTTTTTGATAACACAAAGATTTCTTCCCATGCAGACTATAAGAAATACATGAACAAATACAATGTTATTCATCTGGATATTTCTTCTTTTTGGGATGATTTTAAGGATAATCTGGTAGAGAAAATAAAAGAGTATATAATAGACGATTTTAAAAAGTCATTTAATGACGAAATTGATTATTCAAAAAAATTTAATGTTATCCTTATGTCTGTTTACCAAAAAACAACTATCCCATTTGTAATCATTATTGATGAATGGGATTGCGTTATCAGAAACAGTGATGATAAAGAACTTGTGCACAGTTATTTGCAATTTCTTCATTCCCTTTTTAAATCGGAGGAATCAAAAGCATTTTTAGCACTCGGATATATTAC
>NZ_QUEB01000004.1:105582-242320 GCF_003477845.1 Clostridium sp. AF34-13 | reverse complement strand
AACCAAGTAGTCTTGTTTGACTACATCATTATTATACTAGGAGGTATATATGAAATCATACATAGGAATTGGAAAAGGAAAGGTTGAGCTTGCGGTGGATGAAGCAGTCCGGGGAATAGGTTCGCCCGTGACGATCATATTTTTAAGCTCATATGCACAGATAAAAGATGTATCGAAAATTCTTCATGAAAAATTTCCCAAGACACAGATTATAGGTACTCTTGGAACAAAGCTTGCCAATGGAACATATGGTGATGATAATCTTGTTGTACTTGGACTTTATGAAGATGCTAAAACAGAGTGTGGTATCATAAGAGATATAAGCCTTTGCCCTGTAGCTTCAGTTGGGAAGATAAATGAAATGATAAGAAAAGTGTCGCCCGGCAGAGATAATACCGTATGTATAGAGTTTTGCACAAATGATGAAGAAAAACTTGTCACTACATTTAATTCATGTCTGGCACCAAAAGGAATAAAACTTGCAGGAGGAACAGTATTCGGGGCACCTGACGGCAAAAAGACAGTCGTATCATATAACGGAAAAATTTATGAGGATGCGTGTGTTTTTGCAATTATCAAAAATACGACCGGAAAAGCTGATGTATTTAAGGAAAACATATATGAAAAAAGGACGGACAAATATCACTTTGCAAACAGGGTTGACACAGCAAAAAAGGCAGTGATAGAGCTTGACGGAAGAGCTGCTGCCGATGTTTACAGTAATGAGGTGGGAGTGCCAAAAGACAAAATTGTTGAGAATGTATTTAATAATCCGATGGGGCGTGCTGTCGGTGATGAAGTTTATATTTCTTCGATGATGGATATGGATTCCAGAGGTGCATTATACAATTATAAGAGGATAAATAAAAACGATTGTATCTATTTCCTGTCGTTAGGTGATTATAAAAATATTGAGAAAAATCACAGAGAAGAAATCAGAAGATCATTTTCAAAGATTTCGCTTGTTTTTTCTATTGACTGCATATACAGGTATCTTTTATATCAAAATGAAAAGTATTTTGGTACATATGCAAATGACATGGCATCACTTGGCGGTCATGTCGGAGTTATCGGTGGCGGAGAACAGTTTAATAACCAGCACGTAAACCAGACTATGGTATGTGCGGTTTTTGAGTAAAAATAGTGTACAGGAATGGTGATAGTATGTTTGGAAAAAAGAAAAATTATGAAAAAAATACATCAATAATGGAAAATGATGATGTTATGATAAATGACAAAAAGGCAAAAGTTAATGAATATCTTGATTCAATGGAATATATGAGCAAGGTTGTTCTTGAAAAGAAAGAAGCTCTTGCCGATGAGGAGATTAAATCCATAAAGGAGATAGACAAGGTTAAGGGGGCTTATGAAGCCGTGCTTAATGATAACAGGTTGTTTAGTGAAACGATTGCAGATTTTGGAGACGAGTTCATAAATATTGAAAATATGTCCGGTGATTTTAGCAGCAAGATAAATAACATAAACAGACAGTCAGAAGATGCACGGGAGGACATGAATCTTCTGATAAGCGGCACGAAAGATGTTGAGGATGAATTTAAAAAAATCTCTGCAATATATGATGAATTCAGAATACGTTTTGATGAGATAAAAACTGCCATGGCAGGAATTGTTGCCGTGGCAAACAAGACAAATCTGCTTGCCTTAAATGCTTCTATTGAAGCGGCAAGAGCCGGGGAGCATGGAAGAGGATTTGCCGTGGTAGCCGGGCAGGTTACAGGACTTTCACAAAACATAAAAGAGCTTGTATCTGAGGTAGATAAAAGTATTGAGGGATTGGAGAAAAGCTCAAAGCAGCTTACCGATTCGATAGACAATGCAAATGAGACATTAGCGACTACAAGAGAGCAGGCGAATACTACACAGAATGTATTTATGGAAATAGTTGAATCTGTTGCCAAGACACAGGATGACAGAAACGGTATAGCACAAGCTGTTGACAGATGCAGTGTTAAGGTTAATGACATAAAAAACAGCATTGAGTCAAATAATGAGCGATATGAGAGAGTTATGCAGCTGATAGATGGCTTTAAGAGTATGACTACGCAAAAGGGGTTTTTATATGAAGATATATCAAATATGATGGAGCAGGCAGAACCTCTTGTAAGAAAAATAAAAAAAGAAATACAGTGATGGATTTCGTCTGCATCTGTTATCAGATGCAACATATGAACTGCTGGTTGATTTTGAAGTGACAAAAGCATCAAACAGTGAAGTTAAAGAAACCGAAAAGCTTTTAGATAACATAAAAGAAAAATATCCAGAGAAATATTCAGAACTGTGACATTTATAATACAGCTTACATTAGCAAGAGCAAAAATAGAGTCAGGGATAACAAATGGACTGGCAAGATACACTGCATAAAATAAAAAAGCATATATAAACAGCAGAGACTGATATAAACTTTTCAGCGAATGGCGTTAGAGGCAAGAGCCGTCCATGAGTCGGAAATTTTATATCAGTCTCTGTGTTAAAAAGCCACAGCGAAAATAATTCATTTTTGCTCTTTCTTGACAAAATATTAAAAACGAATATAATAATTGGTAGAACCAATTTATAATGGTTAAATATTTCTAAATTATTCAGAAAAAATAATAAACGAAAAGGAGCAATGATGAAATACTTAAAACAATTTCTTATTATTCTTGCAATCTCAATGATAGGTGAGATATTAAAATATCTTCTTCCATTACCTGTGCCGGCGAGCATATACGGTATGCTCATATTGTTTGTCGGACTTATGACTGGAATTATCAGGCTTGAAAGCGTCAGGGAGGCGGGTAAATTTTTTATTGCCACAATGCCTGTTATGTTTATACCGGCAGGTGTGGGTCTTATGGCATCATGGGGAGTATTAAAACCTGTGCTTGTCCCGGTGAGCATAATCACGGTCGTATGCGTATTTACGGTAATGGGTGTGAGCGGTGTCGTTACACAATTTCTTATAAAGATTAAAAAGAACAGATAAAGGAGGCTCATCATGGGCAGTACATTAAATGAATTTTTTGAAATATCAGCATTTGCAGGAGTTACATTAAGTCTTTTAGCATACGCACTCGGTATGTTCCTGAAAAGAAAGACACATCTTGGGATATTTAATCCTCTGCTGGTATCTATCGCAGTCACCATAGTAGTCCTTCTAATAGCAGATGTTGATTATGACACTTACAATAAGGGTGCATCATATCTTAGCTGGTTTCTGACACCTGCCACGGTCTGTCTTGCCATTCCTCTGTACGAGCAGATAGAGCTTCTTAAAACTCATTGGAAAGCCGTTATCGCAGGTATCCTGTCGGGAGTTCTGACAAGCCTTGTGACAGTGTTTGTTTTGTCAAAAATAATGTCATTGTCACACAAAGAGTATGTCACAATGCTTCCAAAGTCAATCACAACGGCTATAGGCATGGGAGTTTCCGAGGAGTTAGGCGGATATGTGACTATCACGGTAGCCGTTATTATAGTGACGGGAGTTTTAGGTAATATACTTGCTGATTTTATATGTAAGATATTTAGGATAACAGAGCCGATAGCAAAAGGACTTGCCATAGGTTCAGCATCCCATGCCATAGGAACGGCAAAGGCAATGGAAATGGGAGAGATAGAGGGAGCAATGAGCAGTCTTTCTATTGCTGTTGCAGGCATAATCACCGTTGTAGGGGCTTCTATTTTTGCCAATTTTATATAGTGTATTATATCTCACATTATGCACAAAAAAATGTGTGCAGAAATGAGGATTAACACTATCAAGCAGGCGGCAGACAATAAGATAACAATAACTTTGTATATTTAAAGACGGGAGGGAAAGAGATATGATAATAACTATAGGGAGAGAATGTGGATGTAAGGGTGATACTGTAGGCAGGGCACTTGCCAAAAAATTTAATATTCCATTTTATGACAAAAAGGGGATAAAGGAGTTGGCAATAAAAAGCGGTGCATATGACAGATATCCGAACTTTTTTGCTGAAAAACCTGTTAATTCACTTATATATTCGATAGCTTTAGAAGAGAGTGTGTCTACATATGATACGCCAAAGAAAGCTTTTGAAATGCTGCTTAAGGAAAAGTCTTTCATTGTCATAGGCAGGGCATCAAATGAGGCATTTAAGGACAGAAAAGATGTAATAAGACTTTTTATAAGCGGTGATAAAAAAAGCAGAGTAAATTATATACAGAAAAAACATGGTATATCAGAGAGAAAAGCGGAAAATCTTGTGGATGAAACTGATGAGAGAAGGTCAAATTATCAGAGTTTTTACGCAGGGACAATCTGGGGATATTCAGGAAACTATGACCTTTGTCTTGATGTGACAAAACTTGGTGTTGACGGGGTAGTGGCTATGGTAGAACTTTATGCGGAAAGGATGGGGTATGCAGGAGACAAATAAACAGGAATATAAAAAAGTAATAGAATATATATGTGGTCTTTTACAGGAAAATATATTAAAAGTCGGGGACAGACTCCCCGCTGAAAGAGTTATCGCACAGAAGTTATCAATAAGCAGAAATTCAATCAGAGAAGCTTTAAGTATGCTTAATGGAATGGGCATTATTGAGAGGAGGCAGGGCTCCGGAAATTATGTTTCAAAAAATTCTGTTGGTGCGATACAGGATATGATACGCATAATGCTCACTATTGACAGCACCACAAAAGAAGAAATATGTTCGTTTAGAAGATATATGGACAAGATGGTGTGTATGGCAGTGTTTGATAAAGGTACACAGGAAAAGTGGAGGGTTACAATGCAGCTTATCCTTGAAAAAATGGAGATTGCCGGAAATGATGAGATTGCCCTGCTGGATGAAGATTTTCATAAAAATCTGATGCTTGCAACTGATAATTCATTCTGGATAACGATAATGGATGCTGTTATAGGTGTTTACAGAGAGTGGATAAATAAAGTGCTGGAAAAGTCAGATGCAGAGGATTACAAAAAATTATTGAAAAGCCATTCACTTATATTCAGCGGACTTATAGAGAATAAAAGAGATTTATGTATGTACGCTATTGATATGCATTACGATATTATTGACAGACTACTGAAAAATGATAGTCAATAAAATATTTGTTAAAAGAGAACTTGAATGTAAGAAATGCAAGGCTGAACTGTTACACTTGAATAGTAATATTAGTGTGGCTGAATGTGAAAATTAAACAGAGATATAAATGATTTGTAAATAAAACAGTTAGAATTGGAGATTTTGGTTTCATATATTTGATATATGGAGTGGATACCGAAAATTTGATTTTAACTGTTTTTTTAAATTATATTTGATTAAAATAGTTTTTGATATTGTGAAATATGTGAAAAATATGTGAAAAAGTATAGATTTGTTTATGAAAATTTAAAATAATTGATGAAATTATAAAAAAAATATGGTAAAATATTTTATGTATTTGTGAATTAAATACTCAGATATTTGTATAAAATATACAAAATCTGATATATAATCTGATAAAAGAGAAGGAGAGAAAATATGAGCAAAGCTAAAATCAGTCTTGCGGGTGTGAGCAAGAGTTATATTTCTGAGAATGAAGTTACTCAGGCACTTCACAAGATAAATCTTGATTTTTATTTTGGCGAGTTCGTCGCGATAACGGGCGAGAGCGGTGGAGGTAAGTCCACGCTTCTTAATGTTATCGGAGGAATGACAGGTTATGATGACGGTGAGATGTATGTTGACGGTGAGCCTACATTTCAGTATGACGATGCAGACTGGGAAGAATACAGAAGAAGAAAAGTCGGCTATATTTTTCAGGATTACAGTCTTATAGGACATTATACGGTGCTTGACAATATCGTGAGCGGTCTTTTTGCGATGGGAAAGAGTAAAGAAGAAGCAGAGAGTCTGGCGATGACTTATATAGAAAAGGTTGGTCTTAAAGGATATGAAACGCATCCTGCAAATGAACTTTCAAGCGGCCAGAAACAGAGATTATCCATTGCGAGAGCACTGGCAAAACAGACAGGAGTGATACTTGCCGATGAGCCGACCGGAAACCTAGACAGTGAGACAGGACTTTCGATAGTTAAACTGTTAAAAGAAATATCCAAAGAATGTCTTGTTATAATGGTAACTCACAATTATGAGCAGGTTGAGCCTTATGTGACAAGAAAGATAAGGCTTCACGAGGGAGTTATTATTTCTGATATACAGGTTCGGGAAAGCAAAGAAAACAAATCTGATGAAAAAGCAGGTACGGCTGATACAGGCGAAGTTGTAAGTAGCAGCGTCAGTACGGAAAAAAACGGAAAAAAGGAAACAGCAGAAAGTGACGAAGCAGCTAAATATACTGATACATGGTATGCAAAGTTTTTTGTAATGCTTAATTTAAAAACACAGCGTGCAAAAGCTATGCTGTTTACATTATTCCTTATTGTGGTAAGTGCCGTTTCATTTGTACTTATAGGTGAGCTTAATTTAAAGAGTGACGACATATGCACAAAAAATTATGATGGACTTGCATTTGCAAGACAGAGCGACAAGAGAATATCTGTCAAAAAGAAAAACGGTAAGAAGATAACTGCTGATGATATAAAGCAGATAAAAAAGATAAGATATGTAGAAAATGTGGATTCGTGTGATTATGCAAACGATATAAATTATTACATAATTGAGGACAGGGATTATGAAATGCAATATGGTATGCAGATAACACAGCGTGAGATCCAAGGTTCAGCTACACCTGCATTTTTGAAAGATGATAAATTTATGTTATCTACTGACTGTATCACTAAAGATGATCTCAAAAAAGGAGAGCTTCCTAAAAAAATGGATGAGGTAGTCATGTATTCTGATGACGATAAGCTTATAGGCAAAGAAATGGATTGTTATTTCTCCGCTTATAATATCTGGGATGGTGACGATTATATCAAATGTACGGTTAAGGTTACAGGTATTTTAAAGAAAAAGACAACTCAGGTATATTTTACAAAAGAACTGTGTAATATGCTTTCCATGAACCTTGATTCAAGTGATTTCAGATTACTTTATGATTATGATGTTTCAATGGGAGATTATAAGGCAAAAAGAAAATTTATACCGGTTATAAACAATGAACTTAAGGGAAATGAAGTGACTTTATCGAAAAACTTAAATGGAGATTATCCGGGAGATGGAAAGCATAAATTGAGAATTCAGAAGCTTGATGAGAACGGTAAGGCGGATGGTGATTATATTGAGGAAGAAATGGAAGTGCTTTCTAAAAAAAATGAGGACAGCAGAAATTTCATGGAAGTAAGCAGGGAGTTTTTCTATAAATATTATAGTCCTAAATATCTCCAGGCATCCGTGTATATCGCAAATTACGCAAAGACAGATTATATCTTAAAGAAACTTGAAAAAAGCGGATATTATGCAGTGAGCACTTACAGAGCAGGAGCAACATCTAAGAGTGACACGAAAGAACAGCAGCGTTTAGTTATAATAGGAATCTGCACGGCAGGTCTTGTGGTTATGTTCATAGCAGGATTTTTAATATTGCGTGCGATGATGACTCTCAATGTAAAAGAATATATCGTGTTTAGATTTATAGGCATGAAAAAAGGTGTGTTAAGGCGTATCAATTATATAGAGCTTGCGATATACTGTGTTATCGCAATGGTTGTTGCACTTGTGCTTGCTTTTATATTGAGACTGGCAGGAGTAGGTTTTATTACTGATATTACATGGTATTACAGATTTGGAACTTATATATGTTTTGTTCTATACAATATATTATTATGTGCAGTGACGGCTATGGGCTTTAATCACTATGTTAAAAGGAGGTTTCATCAATGATTCGTATAAATAATTTGGATAAATATTATAATAAAGGTAAAAAGAGCGAACAGTGTGCTTTAAATGATGTAAACCTCCAGTTTGGAAATACAGGGCTTGTGTGTATTCTTGGAGAGAGTGGCTCAGGAAAGACGACTTTATTAAATGCCATAGGTGGTCTTGATGATTTTTCCGGCGGTTCTATAGAGATAAACGGCACTAAGTTGACAGGTTATTCTCCTAAACTGACTGATGCCATAAGAAATGAACATTTCGGCTACATATTCCAGAATTATTATATCCTTAAAGATTACACGGTCGGCTATAATGTTAAACTTGCACTGAACAGATATGACCTTACTGAGGAGGAGAAAAACGAGAGGGTTGATTATATCCTTGATATGCTGGGTATTCTTAAATATAAGAAAAAAGTAGTATCAAAGCTTTCAGGAGGACAGCAGCAGCGTGTATCAATAGCGAGAGCACTTGTAAAAGCTCCGAATATAATACTTGCAGATGAGCCTACGGGAAACCTCGATGAAGAAAATACATTAAAAACGATGATGATACTTAAAAATATCTCAAAAGAGTGTCTTGTTATCGTTGTAACGCATGAAAAAAGAATTGCAAAATTCTTTGCTGACAGGATAATACAGGTATCAGACGGAAAAATAGTAAGTGATAAAGTAAATAATGCGACAGCATATGAGAGAAGTGATGATTCAAATATTTATCTTAAGGAATATGAACAGGAAATTATTGATGATAAATATGCCGAATTTAAACTTTATCACAAAAAGGATGATATTCCTGAAAAGATCAGGCTTAATTTTGTGTTCAAAGATGGAAAGCTGTATATACAAAATCTCTCGGAAAATGACCTTGTCATTGCAAATGCCGAAAACGGTGTCCAGATACTTGACGAGGAAAGACCGTCACTTGATGCACAAGATGTTGATAATTTTGAATATAATCTTTCAAGGCTTGACGAAAAGAAAAATGCAGGGCTTCCATTCAGGGAGATATGGCATATGGCGATGGCAAATATTGCGGCACTAGGAAAGAAACAGAGGTTTATGGTGATAATACTTCTTGTGTCGGCTATACTTCTTTCTATCACAACGGCAAAATATGTAAATGATAAAGTTATTGACGAGGCGGCAATAGTTACTGCTGATTCACACTGTCTTAAAGTAAATTTAGAAAACACTGATATATTTAACGAAGATGAACATATGGATATGCATGAGTTTATAAACAAATATTTAAATAATAAAAAATATGGTGATATAATATGTCAAAATACATCAGGTATGTATATTGAGGGAAGAACCTTTACACAGATTAAAAGTCAGGATATTAGTCTGTCAGATTTTTCATATATACCATATGAACATCTTGACAAAAATAAACTGTTATATGGAAGAATGCCTGAAAAGAGAAATGAAGTAGTTCTCGATAAACAGCTTATTGATAAAGTTACAGAATACACAAGTGCAGTTTCGCTTATGTATGACGGGTATGAGTCATATGTCGGTGCAAAACTCCACGGAAGTGATGCAACTGTAAAATACAAGGTTGTTGGAATAAGTGATATGGGTGAGCCGTCTGTTTACTGCAGTCCGAATGTAATACTTTCTCTTATGGAAAATACTACTCTGGTTGAAAGTGATGAAGAATTTAACAGGGAAAATGTTAAGGGATATAAAAAGGTTAAGCTTAAAGATAACGAGGTTCTTATAAGAAAAGGATTTGCGGATAGTGAGGGATATAAGATAGGAGATCAGGCGAATCTTGATGGTGATTATGTTATCAAGGGCACATTTCCGGACGGTCTTGGTGTCGATTATGTGATGTCTGATAAGGGCTGCAAAATGCTTATGTGTGAACAGATATATATGGATAGTGCCTGCTATTCGTACACGGATAATATTCCTGAGACAAAGAAATATTATAAAAAAATAAGTTCAAAATATCTGGAAAAATTTGAGCCTGTAATGACCGTGCCGCATGATGACCAGATAAAGGAATATCTTGAGCAATATTCAACTGTTTCAGTATCAGGAAATGTCATCATGATTGCAGCGGCAGTTATCTCATTGATAATGATATATTTTATGATAAAATCAAATGCAATGTTGAGAAGCGAGGAGCTGACTGTTTACAGAATGTTTGGAATATCTAACAAAAGTATAATATCGGCATTTATATTGGAAATATATGCAATGGCATCAGTTACGACACTTCCGGCGGTACTTGTCACGGCAGGTATCATCAAGCTGATAAGCTTTGCACCGTCGTTAAATGTCGGTGTTATCTTCCCGTGGTGGGCAGTTGTGGGACTGCTTTTGTGCAACTATTTGGTATATGCCATTATCTGCATACTGCCGGTAAAATCAATACTTGCAAAACCACCTGCTGCACTCGACCTGAAATAATGCAGACAATTCTTGAAGAGCAAAACACTTGTTTTGCTCTTTTTCGTTGAATATGTTTTAGAAACGGTTAAAATCGTCATGGTTTTGTAAAAAAAAGTGGGAATTAGTGAAGTATTTATGATATAATAAACTCGAATGTGCTCATATTTATGATACAATAATTCCAAAATCCGGATGCTTTGCATCTGTTGCATTTCGTGCTATATGATTTTGTTGTTAATAAATTCTAAATTTAGAATGTGGAGAGATGATTATATGCAGATAGATAACAGACTTATTCAAAAAGAAACAATATATTTCACTAACAACGGCTTTAAATTGTCTGATGTTAATTATGAAGCAGTAAAAGAAGCAGTGGATTCTCATAGTATGGTTGGATTTCTGACAGGATATTATGACGAAAGATTGACTATTTCAAGTGTGAGCGGTTTTTTTCTTGAAAATCTGGGCTATAAATATGAAGAGTTTATGGAGGCTTCTTCAGGTTCGCTTAAAAATATTTTTTTTGGCGAAAATCAGAGCTTTTTAGATGTCGAACGCTTTAAAAAGATTCACGGAACAGGTGAGGGAAGAATAGTCAGCAAGTCTGATGTACCGTTTTATGTGCGTATGTATAAAACTGATTCCGTAGATGAAAAAGGACAGAAGATGTGGGTGTTGTCCGTGCAGACTGACTGGACACAGCAGAACTTAAAACTTATAAACAATGTTTTAAAGTCTGGAATGTGGTACATGGAACTTAATGATAAAGATGAAATAGTCAGTGCGTTTTTTAGTCATGAATTTAGAAAAATGCTTGGCTATCATGATATTCTTGATTTTCCTAACAGATATGAAATGCTGGTTGAAACGATACATCCCGATGACAGAGATAGAGTAGTATCGCTGTTAAATAAAGTTATTAGGGATGAGAAAGAAACTTTAAAATTTAATTCGGACTGCCGTATGCGAATGTCTGATAAAACATATCAGTGGTTCAGATTTAATGCGGAGATAATAAGGAGGCGCGACGGTTCGCCTTTAAGGATGGTTGGAACATTTATAAATATTGAAGAACAACGGGCAAATGAGCTGTTCATTAAAAAGAGTGATGCATTCCATAGGGCATATACGGAGTCGAATATCTGCGAGTATTATGTAGATCTCAGGGAAAATACATTTGATTCGCTCAAAGTAGATGAGTCTATGCTTGGATTATTTGAAAAAAGTTCGACCTGGGACGAGATGATACATGAATATATAGACAAATTTGTCTGTGAGGAGGATAAATCGGCTGTTGAACTTATCTATAACAGGGCATATATGAGAGAAAAATTCAAAGAGGGAAATCACGAAATAAGTATTGAGTGTAATATTATGATTGATGGGAAAAAACGGCTTGTAAGAAATGTAGTTATACCCGGAGAAGATACTAGTTTTTCACATTATGCGATGATTTTTGTAAGAGACATAACCGAGGCAAGAAAACAGGCGGCTGAAATACGTGAGATTACACGAAAGAATACTGTTATGAATCAGCTTTTAGATGGAACTATAAGACTGGTTGACCGTTTTTCAATGTGTGATATAAAAAAGAATACATATAAGGTATATGGTATGCTGCCAAATGATTCGGAATATACACCGGTCGGGGAATACGATGAATTTATAGAAAAGATTTCGGGGATATTCAAACCGATTTCAGAAGAAAAGACTTTAAAAGAAATCTTGTCCAGAGACTCTATAAGAAAAATATTTTATGGAAGTGATGATATATACAAATTTGAGTACAGCACAAATGATGAGACTGTATTTAAAAATATGGCGGTGATACCTCTTTCACATGATAAAAATGATAACATTGAGAAAGTTATGTTCATCGTGCAGGATATTACGAATGAAAAGAAGCTTGAAATAGCATCAAGAAAAGTTTTAAGGGAGACTTGTGAGGCTGCAAACAGGGCAAATAATTTAAAAACTGAATTTTTGTCAAATATGTCACATGACATCCGTACTCCTATGAATGCAATAGTCGGAATGACGGCTATTGCGGGAGCAAATATTGACAATCAGGACAGAGTATTAGATTGTCTGGGTAAGATAACTAAGTCAAGCAGACATTTGCTGGGGCTTATCAATGAGGTATTGGATATGTCACGCATAGAAAGCGGAAAAATGACATTGTCAGAGGAAGAATTTAATCTCGCTGAGATGGTCGATAATCTAATTGTCATGACAAAAAATGATATAGAAACTCATCATCATGAGTTTGAGGTGCGTATTGGCAAAATAGACCATGAAAATGTAATAGGTGACAGTATGCGTGTGCAGCAGGTTATTACAAATGTGCTCAGCAATGCGATTAAATATACTCCTGATGGAGGAAAGATTATATTTTCGATAGACGAAAAGGATGACCGCTCAAAAAATGTTGGATGCTACGAATTTACAATAGAAGATAATGGTATAGGAATGACAAAAGAGTTTCAGAAGATACTTTTTGAGCCGTTCACGAGGGCTGATGATAAAAGAACTACGAAAGTTCAGGGTACGGGACTTGGGATGACTATTGTCAGAAATACCGTAAATATGATGAATGGCAGCATAAAAGTTGATAGTGAGCCGGGTAAGGGCAGCAGATTTAAGATAACAATCTTCCTTAAACTTCAGGAGAAAGAAAATGACAGGGTCGAGGAATTGATAGACCTTCCTGTTCTTGTGGTTGATGATGACAGAATATGCGGTGAGAATGCCATTAATATTCTTAATGACATTGGAATAAACGGTAAATATGCGTCATCTGGTGATGAAGCAGTAAGGCTGACAAAGAAGAAACATGAGACAGGGGAGGATTATTTTTCTGTAATTGTTGACTGGAAAATGCCGGGAATGGACGGAATTGAGACAACGAGACAGATAAGAAAGATTGTGGGGAGAGATGTTACCATAATCGTGCTCACGGCATATGATTATTCAGAGATAGAGGAAGAAGCAAGAATGGCGGGAGTGGATGAATTTATTACAAAGCCGCTGTTCCGCTCAAGAATCCAGGATTTGTTTATAAATATTCTTGAGGGCAAGCCAAATGACTCGGCAAAGAATTATCTTTCAGATATTATGAAGCTGAATTATAAGGACAAAAAGATTCTTGTTGCAGAAGACAATGATCTGAACCGTGAGATAGCAAAAGAGATAATTGAGATGGCAGGGGTAAAAGTGGATACGGCTTGTAACGGAAAAGAAGCTGTTGAAATGCTTAAAAACTCTAATGCCGGGACATATGATATTATATTTATGGATATACAGATGCCATTGATGAATGGATATGAGGCTGCTGCCGCCATAAGAAATCTTGACGATAATGTTAAAGCAGCTACGCCTATTATAGCTATGACTGCGAATGCGTTTGCGGAGGATGTTATTCTTGCAAAAAATGCAGGAATGAATGAGCATATGGCAAAGCCAATTGATATAAACAAGCTTAATGATATTCTGAAAAAATGGCTGTAATCTTAAAAAGATAAGAATTAAAGGAAATAAAAAAGATGTTATACATAATGAGACATGGAAAAACAGATTGGAATGAGCAGCATAAACTTCAGGGAAGGACAGACATTCCTCTTAATGATGATGGTATAAAGATGGCTGAAGCGGCGGCATTAAAATATAAGGATGTGCATTTTGATATATGTTACTGTTCACCGCTTAAGAGGGCAAAAAAGACTGCAGAGATACTGCTTGCCGGGCGTGATATACCTATAATCAGCGATGACAGGCTTGTTGAGATGAGTTTTGGAAAATATGAGGGAGTTAAAAGCAGTTTTTCAACAGATGCAAATAAATTAAAGTCATCTGACAGTCAGGTCAACATTTTGTTTGAAGCACCTGAAAAATATCAGGCACCTGATGACGGGGAGACTTTTGAGGAGTTGTTTAAGAGGACAGGCAATTTTCTTGATGAAGTAGTCAGGCAAAAGCTTGATGAGGGGAAAGATGTTCTGATAGTGGGACACGGTGCGATGAATTCAAGTATTGTATGCCGCATAAAAAATATTGGACTTGACCGGTTTTGGAGTGCCGGAATAGAAAATTGTAAACTTATGAAACTGATGTAAAGGTTATTCAACGATAAAAAAGAATAAATAAGCTTATTACATTGATAATTATCTTTTTTGTGGCTGGGTTGTTACAAATAATTTTAAAATATTTAAAAAAATGCAACAAAACAAAAAAAGTTCTGTGTATATATATGAAAAGAAATCTGGCTGTTATATATAAACTAATATTGCCGGAAAGATCAGATATAACACAGGGCTTAGTTTTTTGCTTTGCGGATAATGGGTGTATTCCATTTTAAATCTGATTATGATATGGGAAGGGAAAAACGGATGAGACAGGATGATGATATACAGATAGTAAATCTTTTATTTGCAAGACAGGAATCTGGATTGAAGAAACTAGAAGAAAAATATAATAAGTATTGTCTTACAATAGCAAATAGGATTTTGTTTGATAATGAAGATTCAAAGGAGTGTGTAAATGATGCATGGCTTAAAATATGGAATTCAATTCCACCTAACAGACCTGAAAATCTGGCGGGTTATCTCGCAAAGATTGTAAGAAATCTTGCATTGAACTGTTATGAAAAGAAGCACGCTGCAAAAAGAGGAGGCGGACAGGTAGAGATGTCTTATGATGAACTTTCAGAATGTATGGCAGGCAAGGGAAGAGTTGATGAAAATCTTGAAAAAAATGAATTGTCATGTATTATTTCAAAATTTTTGAAACAAAAAGGTGAACAAAAACGGACAATTTTTATACAGCGATATTTTTATTTTGCTGAAATTTCAGATATAGCAGACAGGATGGGGATGAAAGAAAGCTCAGTGCGTTCAGCATTATCGAGGATGAGAAAAGAATTGAAAAACTATTTAGAACAGGAGGGCATAGCTATATGAAGCAGTTAGATGATGAAAAGAGAGAAAAATCAAAGAAGATAATTGACGCTATTGGCGGACTTCCGGATGATATGATCTCGAAAGCCAATCCTGAGAACTGGGAACAAGGGGTGTATATCGGAGAAAAGTCAGGGGAAAATAACAGCAATGATAGTTATGAGGATAAAAATAAGGTTGTTCTTTTCGGTGAATGGCTTCTAAAGAGAAGAAAAGCTGTGGCATTTGTTGCAACACTTTTTGTCTGTGTTATCGTGTCGGGAGTATGGAAGCTAAATTCTATGGATTCTAAAATAGAGGAAAAAGCAAATGATGGTGATAACTATGTGACAGAACAGACCGCTGAGCCAGAGAGCACTTATTATGTATGGGATGGAAAAAAGAAAAAACATCCAAAGAAAAAGAAAACAGGTAAACATAAAAAGACGGTTAAAAAAGGAAACCGGAAAAATATTACCACAAATAAAAAACATCCCGGAAAAAAAGATGTTGTGCCGGATCAGGATGAAGAACCTGCACCTACGATGAAAAGTTACAGTGAAGATAATGACACAGATAGAAAAAGAATGGGTGATGGTGCAGATGATAATGCCCAGTCTGACAATGAGCAAAACAGTACTGCACCGGAACAGACACAACAGCCGGACTCAAAGAGTGACAAGCCTGATAAAACAGATACAACTGAGTCGGTCATTGTATATAAAAATGACAGTGATGGAAATAAGATTGCCATTAGTATATCCGGCCCAGAATCAAAAAAAATACAAAATTTAATTGACGGAAAGAAGTTTTCTTCTGACTCAGACACAGAGGGATATGATGCCGTCATAAAATATAATGGAAATGAGTATTACTATATTTCAAATACAAAGATGCTTATCACATCGGGAAAAGGTGCAAAGCTGTCTGACAGTGAAAATGCAGAGGTTAAAAAAATATTAAAGATTGATTAACCTGAAAGGGATGAGGAGGCAATGACAATGGATTTGTGATTGACCGGGTTCAAAATGATGGATGCATTTTAGCTTTAAACCAGGGATATGAGATATGAAAAATACTGAATAATTTGATAACCTCAGATTATTCAGTATTTTTTTCAACGGAAAAAGAAAAAAGTAATTGACCGTAGATAAATATCTTAGTAAAATATTAGGGACAATTATCAACAAAAACAGGAGGATAATATTAGCAATGAAAGAGACAAATGAAAAAAAGTCAGCCGGATATTCAAGTCCTTATGAATTTGAGGGAAGAATTCCGCTCTCACAGGCAATCCCGCTCGGACTTCAGCATGTAATGGCGATGTTTATAGGAAACCTTACACCGCTTATTATCGTTATGGGTGTCTGTGGACTTACGGCAGATGCAGGTTTTTCTGAACTTAGAACGGCACTTTTACAGAATGCCATGATAATAGCCGGAATAGTAACACTTGTGCAGATGTTTTCGATAGGACCTGTCGGAGGAAAAGTGCCTATCGTCATGGGAACATCTTCGGGATTTTTAGGTGTGTTAAATAATACCGTGACAGCTTGCGGTGGAGGTATTATTGCATACGGGGCAATTATGGGAGCCTGTCTTATAGGAGGTATTTTCGAGGGAATATTAGGAGCATTTTTAAAACCACTCAGAAAGTTCTTTCCTCCTATAGTTACCGGTTCTGTCGTAATAGCGATAGGACTTTCACTTCTTGGTGTCGGAATAAATTATTTCTGCGGAGGAAGCGGTAAGGCTGATTACGGCTCACTTCCAAATCTTTTCTTGGGATTTGTTGTTTTGATAGTTATCGTATTATTAAAACATTTTGCACCACAGAACAGTATCTTTTCTTCTTCGGCAATCCTTTTTGGAATACTTGCAGGATATATAGTTGCGGTCATAATGACATTTGTACTTCCAAATACGGGTGTTGATGCTGACGGGGCTAAATATACATATTCATGGGTAGTAAATTTTTCACAGGTAAAAGATGCAGCATGGATAGCAATTCCAAGTTTTATGGGATTTGGTGCACTTTCAGATGTTAAAATGTCATTTCAGGCAAGTGCAATCATCCCGATAGGCATCATGTTCATAGTTACTGCGATAGAGACAGTTGGAGATATATCTGCCTGTATCGAGGGAGGAATGGACAGAGAAGCAACAGATACCGAACTTTCAGGCGGTGTTATATGTGATGGTCTTGGCTCAGCGTTTGCGGCATTTTTCGGTGTACTTCCCAATACATCATTTTCACAGAATGTCGGACTTGTTTCAATGACTAAAGTCGTAAATCGTTTTGCAATATCTATGGGAGCAATATTCCTTATACTCTGCGGCTTTTGCCCTAAGATAGGAGCTATCATGTCAATAATGCCACAGTCTGTTTTAGGCGGTGCGGCAGTTATGATGTTTGCGTCAATCCTTATTTCAGGTATCCAGCTTATCACAAAAGAGCCTATAGGCAGCCGTGAGATAACAATTATCTCGGTGGCGATAGGACTTGGTTATGGTCTTGGAGCAACTACGGGTGCGACAGCACATCTTCCATATTATATACAGCTTATATTTGGTGGTTCAGGAATAGTACCATGTTCACTTGCAGCGATAATATTAAACATCTTATTGCCAAAGGAATCAAAGTCAGTGCGTAAGATGTGGGATATAGATGAGGAAGACTAAAAAATACTACTGATACATTTCATGCCACAATTTGCTTCTGAGCAAAATAAATTTTCTGACTAAAAGTAAAGAAGATGAAGTTTTAGAAGAACTGTATAATAAACAAATTGCTCAGAAAAGAGGATTAAAGTGAAAAATATAATATCAGTGATAGGAGCAGGCGGTAAGACAAGCCTGCTCCATAAAATGTCAGATTATTATCTTGGAAAAAAAGAGACGGTACTTCTGACAACTACAACACATATGATGCTTGAAAAAGATACCGATATTTCATGTGATATTTTTAGCATCATTGAGAGATTAAAAAATGATAAATACTGCATGGCAGGAAAAATATGTGATGGCAGCAATAAAAAAATTCAGGCACTTCCGCTTGAAATACTTAAAGGGATAATGCCGTATGCAGACAATATTCTGATAGAAGCTGACGGAGCAAAGCATTATTCGCTTAAATATCCGTTAGAAAGTGAACCTGTTATTTTTGAGTTTACTACGGATGTTTATCTTGTTTTAGGGTTGTGGGATATAGGAAAGTATTGCAAAGATGTTATTTTCAGATTTGAGGATATGAGTTTTGAATTAGGGACAAAAGCTGATGAAAAGGTTACTTTTGAACATATAAAACAAATTCAGGAAGTATATGAAAAAAGGCTTAGAAAATTAGGATTTAAAGGAAAAATGCATTATATTTATTCAAAAAAGACAGATGATGGAATTGTATTTTTAAAGGAATAGATTATGATTAAAGATATATTTATAGTGTGCCGTGGTGCGGGTGACCTTGCGACAGGCATTATTCACAGACTTCACAGGGCAGGGTTTAAAGTGCTGGCACTTGAAACTAAAAAGCCTGCAGCAATACGAAGGCAGGTTTCGTTCTGCGAGGCAGTCTACGACAAAGAGATAACAATAGAGGGAGTTAAGGCTAGACTTATAACATCATTAGATGAGGTGGATGAGGTTATTAAACAGGGAGTTGTGCCGGTTATCATTGACCCTAAAGGAGAGTCGATTGCAAAATTAAGACCTGACATCGTGGTAGATGCGATAATCGCAAAGAAAAATCTTGGAACATTTATGGACATGGCACCGCTTGTTATAGGAGTTGGTCCGGGATTTACGGCTGGGGAAGATGTTGACATAGTTGTGGAAACTATGAGAGGTCACAATCTCGCAAGGATAATAGATAAAGGGCAGGCTCTTGCAAATACCGGAATCCCCGGAAACATAGGCGGTTATACAAGTGAGCGTGTCATTCATGCGGCGGCTTATGGCTTTATAAAAAATATCCGCCACATAGGTGATGTTGTAAAAAAAGGTGATGAGATAGCAAGGATATACGAGAAATATGATAATAATACTTCCAAGTCAGGATTTCAAGGAGAGTATGTACCTGTAAATGCAACCATATCAGGTATTATCAGAGGTCTTATCAGAGACGGCTTTGAGGTGACTGAGGGATTTAAAATAGCAGATATAGATCCGAGAGAGGGCGAGTTAAAAAACTGCTTTACAATATCGGACAAATCAAGAAGTATAGGCGGCAGTGTGCTTGAAGCGGTATGCAGCTATGTGTCGGGTATGTAGTTTATTTATGTTTTTCAGGATGGTAATGTGCAGAAATTATAAAGTAGACATCATCTGCAATAGGTTTTGCAAATGAGCTATAATAATGAGGATAAAAATGGATAAGAAAGAACTTACACATTTTAATGAAGCAGGCGAAGCACATATGGTAGATGTTCACGAAAAAGAGGACACATACCGTGTAGCAAAAGCCTGTGGTGAGATAAAAATGAATGAGGATGCATTTAATGCCGTGGCAAACGGGACTGCCAAAAAAGGGGATGTGCTTGGAATAGCACGCATTGCAGGGATAATGGGGGCAAAAAATAATTCAATGCTTATTCCGCTCTGCCATCCCATTGCCATGACAAAATGCGATGTGGATTTTGAACTTGACGAAGACAATAAGACAATAACGGCAATATGTACAACTGCCTGCGTTGGAAAAACGGGCGTTGAGATGGAGGCTCTTACAGGTGTGAGCACGGCACTTTTGACTATATATGATATGTGCAAGGCGGTCTGCCGCTCAATGGAGATAAAAAATATTCATCTGCTCGAAAAAGCAGGTGGAAAAAGCGGTCATTATGTTGCTGACCGCAATACAGATGTAAGCAGTAGTGACAATTAATATCAGACGAGGTGAGATAATCTTATGTTGTACAGCGTAGGGATAATCACATTAAGTGATAAAGGCTCAGAAGGGATTAGGGAGGACATGAGCGGACCCAAAATAAAAGAACTCCTCCCAAAAGATAAGTACGAGGTTGTATCATATAAACTGCTGCCTGATGATGAACAGATGCTTAAGAGTGAGCTTACAAGACTTTGCGATGAAGTAAAATGCAATCTTGTCCTAACAACAGGCGGGACCGGTTTTTCAAAAAGAGATATAACACCTGAGGTGACGATTAGTGTGGCAGAAAAAAATGCACCGGGGATAGCAGAAGGACTTCGTGCCTATAGTATGCAGTTTACAAAAAGAGCAATTCTTTCAAGAGGAGCATCAGTTATAAGAAACAGGACACTTATAATAAATCTTCCGGGAAGTGTTAAAGCAGTATCAGAGAGTATGGAGTTTCTGATTGGAAATATAGAGCATGGGCTTGATATTCTGCTCGGATATGACAGTGAGTGCGGAGGGAAACTTAAATGAAACTTGTAAAAACAACTGAAGCGGTCGGGCAGGTGTTGTGCCATGACATAACACAGATAATTCCCGGTGTGAAAAAGGATGCCGTATTCCGCAAGGGACATATTATAACAGAAGAAGATATACCGGTACTTTTAAGCGTCGGTAAAGATATGATATATATATGGGAAAATGATGAGACAATGCTTCATGAGAACGATGCGGCAGAGATACTTTATCATATGACGGCAGGGGAAAATATGCATCCGTCCGAGGTAAAAGAGGGAAAAATAGAAGTAATAGCAGATAGTGACGGACTCCTTAAGGTTGACAGAGAAAGATTAAAGAAAGTCAATTCTTTCGGTGAGCTTATGATTGCGGCAAGGCATGGAAATACCGCTGTAAAAAAAGGGGATAAACTTGCAGGAACAAGGATAATACCTCTTGTTATAAAAAAAGAGAAAATGGAAAAGGCTTCTGAGATATGTTCGGATGCTCCGATATTGAAGATACTTCCGTTTACGATGAAAAAAGCGGCTGTTATCACGACAGGCAACGAGGTATTTTATGGCAGGATAAAAGACGGATTTACACCTGTTATCGAAAAAAAGATAAATGAATTTGGTGTAGAAATGGCATTTCATGAGACTTTTAATGATGATGATAAAAAGATAACTAAGGGATGTCTTGATGCCGTCAATGCAGGTGTTGACATAATATTTTGTACCGGTGGTATGAGTGTTGACCCCGACGATAAAACACCTCTTGCCATAAAAAATACGGGAGCGGATATAATATCATACGGTTCACCCGTTTTGCCGGGTGCAATGTTTTTATTGTCTTATTATAAAAAAGATGACAGGATAATACCGATATGCGGACTTCCGGGGTGTGCCATGTATAATAAAAGGACTATTTTTGACCTGGTTCTGCCAAGACTTCTTGCAAATGATATGATAACATCGGATGAACTCGCATCATTAGGTGAGGGTGGATTTTGCTTAAATTGTGATGTGTGCACATTTCCAAATTGCGGCTTTGGAAAAGGGTGGTAATGTGCTTTGCACAAACTTGATATTTAAATCGTACAATGGTGGTGAAAAGTATGACGGATGGCTATGGAAGAAAGATTGATTACATGAGGATTTCGCTGACTGATAATTGCAATCTCAGATGCAGTTATTGTATGCCTGAGGGAAAGATTTCCGATATACATTATCTCCCTGTGGAAACCGTATTAAAATGTGTTGAGAGTGCTGTCTGCCTTGGGATAACAAATTTCAGGCTGACAGGGGGTGAGCCGCTTATCTATCCTGATATTGAAAAACTTATCGCAAAAATGAGAAATGTGAGTGGAGTAAATTTTATCGGAATTACCACAAACGGAGTTTTTCTAAGCGAAAAGGCTGATGTATTAAAAATGGCAGGGACAGACAGCATAAATGTGAGTCTTGATACCGTAGATTCTGACGAGTTTAGGAAAATCACGGGGCGAAACTGCCTTAGGAATGTTATTGATGGGATAGATGCCGCTTTAGATAGCAGAATTAAACTTAAAATAAATACTGTTCTAAGAAGTGAAGTTGATGTGCTGAAAATGACAGAGTTTGCAAATGACAAAAATATTGATATAAGATTTATCGAGCTGATGCCTGTAGGAATAGGAGAGAAAAATGATATTATTCCGAGAAAGGCTGTTATTGAAAAACTTGAAAAGAAATACGGAAAAGTGTGTGGAGTATCAAAAATGCATGATGAAAACGGACCGGCAGAGTATTATGCTTTCCGGAAACTAGGGGTGCGTGTAGGTCTTATTCAGGCGGTTCACGGTAAATTTTGTGACAGATGCAACCGCATAAGAATAACATCAGATGCAGGGTTAAAACCATGCCTTGCCGATAGCAGAATTATAGATTTAAAAGAAGCACTTGACATCGGAAAAGATGAACTTACAAAAATTATGAGAAAGGCTATATATGAAAAGCCAAAATCCCATCATTTTGAAGATATTTTATGTGAAAAAGAAACTAAAACCATGAATATGATAGGAGGTTAAAAAGTTTGGGAAAACTTATTGCAATAAACATAAGCAGGGAGCGTGGAACTGAAAAAAAGCAGATTCCAAAAGTCAGGCTTATCAGAAATTATGGGCTTGATGGAGATGCACACGCCGGAAGATGGCACAGACAGGTGAGTCTTTTGTCATATGAAAAAATAGAGGAGTTCAGGAAAAAAGGTGCTAAAGTAGAAAACGGTGCATTTGGAGAAAATCTGATAATCTCAGGATTTGATTTTAGGAGTCTGCC
Organism: Clostridium sp. AF34-13; assembly: GCF_003477845.1. Classification (NCBI taxonomy): domain Bacteria; kingdom Bacillati; phylum Bacillota; class Clostridia; order Eubacteriales; family Clostridiaceae; genus Clostridium; species Clostridium sp. AF34-13. The sequence goes on along the minus strand of NZ_QUEB01000004.1, from coordinate 219,504 downwards.
GCTTGGAACACGCTTTAAAATAGGTGATGCCGTTCTTGAAATGACGCAGATAGGTAAGGAGTGTCATTCTCATTGCAAGATATATGAGCGTATGGGTGAATGTATTATGCCCAAAGAGGGTGTGTTTGCAGTTGTCATAAATGGAGGTATGATAAATGAGGGTGATGAAGTAAAAATGCTTGAAGCTGATATGTATTTAAGTATAAGAGACAGGGATCGAGCTGAAAAGTCATTTATTGCTACAGTTGTATCAGGTGAGGCAACAGGACAGAAAGCCTACATTACAGACGGCAGAATAAGGGTAAGCTATGGTGACTATTTTACCGGTGATATAGTAAAAAAAATGTGTAAGACTTTCTGCGGTATTGATGATAACGGAAGTAATGATGGCAGCAGTCTGGTTAAGATAGGGGACAATACATTATTTATCCAAAACATCACCGGCAGACCTAATCTTGTAATATGCGGTGGAGGTCATGTGGCAGAGGCACTTGTGAAGATGGCTGAACTTGTGGATTTCGACATTACCGCGATAGAGGACAGACCCATATTTGCTCAGAAAATACGCAGTCTTGGGGTAGAAAATGTTATATGTGATGACTATGTAAATGCATTGAAAACTATAGACAAAAACCGTGACAACTATTTTGTGTGCATGACCAGAGGACACAGATTTGACGAACAGTGCATTTTTGAGATTTTTAAGATGCCATACGCATATGTAGGGATGATGGGTTCAAAAAGGAGGTCGGTAATGGTAAGAAAAGACCTTAAAGAACATGGTATTGAGATTGAAAAAATAAATGAACTTCATTCACCAATAGGTCTTTCAATATGTGCGGCTACACCACAGGAGATAGCGTTGTCAGTTATGAGTGAGATAGTATATTGTAAAAATAAACATTGCAATAACGGCTCTGTTGATGATAATATTATTGATGAACTTGCAAAACCGTCTGATGAGCAGAGGATTTTATGTACCATTATAAGAAAAAGCGGCAGTGCTCCAAGAAATGTCGGAACACAGATGATAGTAACTTCGGACAACCGAATTATAGGAACTATCGGAGGAGGATGTGCGGAGGCTGAAATTATCACGAGATGCAGGGACATTTTTAACGGCTTTGCAATGCCAATGCAGGAAACAGCATCAAAAAATGATGAGAATAAAAATAAGGCTGTTTGTCAGAAAGACGATTTTGCAAATAAACATTTTATAGGCAAATCTGAGATAATGGAAGTAAGTATGAATACTGATGATACTGAAAAAGAGGGCATGGTGTGTGGTGGAAATATAAGTGTTATGCTGGAGAGAATGTAGATTGATTAAAGGAAAAAATGAGTGTGCAGAAAAGAGTTTTTTATGCTTAATGTTAAGAAGATAATTAAAAAAATAAGCGTATGCTGTGTTATGGCGGCACTTGTTACAGGGATGCCCGCAGGCTGCGGAAAGAAAAACGAGAATAGCAAAAAAACAGAAATAATCATATTTGCTGCAAAAAGTCTTAACGGTGTTATGGATGAACTATGCAAAGAATACAACAAAGAGCATCCTGATATAAATTTCCACACAAATTATGACAGTTCAGGAACACTTATGACACAGATAAAAGAGGGTGCAAAGTGCAATATATTCTTTTCGGCAGGTGTAGAGCAGATGGACGAGCTTGAAAAGGGATATGATGGCGGCAGTGCAGATAAGGATAACCGCAAAGACCTTTTAAACAATCAGGTGTGCCTTGTAACATGGAAAGGAAGTAATACAAAAGTTAAGAGTTTTAAAGATATGGCAAAAGCAAAAAACATGGCACTTGCAGATGAAACTGTTCCCGTAGGACAGTACACAAGAAAGGCTTTGATAAATTCACATCTGGTATCAGGCGATAAGGAAAAGGCTAATGACTTAAAAGATACAGATATATCAAATGCACTGGGAGGTCTTGAGATAAACAGTTGTGCAAATGTAGGTGCTGTTGCGGCAGCAGTTGCAGAGGGTGCAGACGAGATTGGAACTGTTTATTATTCAGATACCTTTGGATATGAAGATAATTTAGAGATAATAGAAAAACTTCCAAACAGCCTTACAGGTGATGTTATCTACCCTGTTGCACCACTTAAAAGTGATGATATATCTGACGCTGAATTTAATGCTTCAAACGAATTTGTAAAGTTTATGAGCGAAGAAAAGGCTGTAAAATTATTTGAAAAATACCATTTTTCTATGTCTTAGAAATGAGGTTTATTATGGATTACTCCCAGATTGATTTTAGTCCGCTTTGGATAAGTCTTAAAACCGGTATTGTGGCTTCATTGGTATCTTTTGTGCTTGGCATACTGGCAGCTTGGTTTGTCGTGAGCAGGCGTGGAAGAACAAGAGGTATATGGGATGGTATTCTTACAATGCCTCTTGTACTGCCGCCGACAGTTGCGGGATATATATTGCTCCGTATATTTAGTACCAGACACAGCTTTGGAAATTTTGTAGATAAGGGACTTTCAATTCATGTCATACATACATGGCTTGGCTGTATCATTGCGGCTACGGTTATTGCATTTCCTCTTATGTACCGAAATGCCAGAGCGGCATTTGAACAGGTAGACGAAAATGTGATATATGCGGCACAGACGCTTGGTCTTAGTGAGTGGACAATTTTCTTTAAAATCCGTATGCCAATGGCAAAACCCGGAATTTTATCGGGGATTACACTTACATTTACAAGAGCACTCGGAGAGTACGGTGCAACATCAATGCTTGCCGGAAACATTGCAGGAAAAACCTCAACAATATCTCAGCAGATAGCGATGGTGATTCAGAGTGGTGATTTTAAAACGGCAGGTTTCTGGTGTATTGTGATAACGGCAATTTCGTTTATCTGTCTTGTTATTATAAATTTTATTACGGGTGACAGATAAGTAAGAAATCTGCAAGAATGAGGATTGATATGGCTTTAATAGTAAAGATAAGAAAAAGACTTGATAATTTTGAATTAAATACGGATATACAGACAGATGACGATATACTGGCACTAAGTGGTGCATCCGGTGCGGGAAAGACTATGATATTAAAATGTATTGCAGGGATAGCAACACCTGACAGCGGTTATATATCACTGAACGGTCGTGTCCTTTTTGACTCGGAAAAAAAGATAAATTTAAAAGCTTCACTTAGAAAAACAGGTTATCTCTTTCAGGATTATGCTTTATTTCCTACAATGACGGCAAGAGAAAATATAAATATTGTTATGAAAAAGAAAAACCATGAACTTGTAGATAAGTGGCTTAGTGCATATGGGCTTGAAAAAGTGGCAGACAATTATCCTAAAAAATTGTCAGGAGGACAGAAACAGCGTGTTGCAATGATTCGTATGCTTGCATCAGACCCGGAGTGTATATTGCTTGACGAACCATTTTCTGCACTTGATGAACATATCAAAAGAAAAATGGAAGTGGAACTTATGGAGATGCTTGAAAATTTTTATAAGCCGATAATTTTTGTTTCGCATAACCGGGAAGAAATCTACAGATTTGCAGATAAAGTATGTTCCGTGGAAGATGGAATTGTAAGCAGGATATATGATAAAAAATATTTTTATTATAAACCTGAGACAAAAGCACAGGCAAAACTAGCAGGGTGTCTGAATTTCTCAAACATAAGCTGGATAGATGAAAGTCATGTGAAAGCGGTTGACTGGGGTGTTACGCTTAAAGTTAAGGCAACAAAAGAAAGTGACTGGGGAAAATATCATAGTATCTGCATTTTTCAAAATGATATAAATATTGGAAAACATTCCTTTACGCATCAGAAAAAATATATTAAAAACGAAAATATAAATTCTGAAACAACAGGAATGTTTGAAGATACGCTAAATACCTTAAAGATAAAAAGTATCTCGCTGTCAGAAGAACTTTATAATACCTGCTGCCTTTGTGAGCTTGAAAACGGTGAGGTTATTACAATGATAAAGCCAAAAGAAAATCAGTTGTTTTCGGATAAATTACAGGATAAATATATTGACTTATTAAATAATGTTAAAAAAATTACAGTAGCAAAAGAATACATACATCTTCTTAAATAACAGTTCAGCCTTGCATTTCTTAAATAAATTGAAGATGATTTCTGTTGCTGATATCATGTCAGGGGGAATATATTAGTGATATATCTTGATAATGCGGCGACTACACTTTACAAACCGCAAGCTGTATATGATGCTGTTATGCACGCAATGAAAAATTATGGAAATTCAGGCAGGGGGTATGGAGAGACATCACTTGAAGCATCAAGGTGTATATTTGAAACAAGAAAGTGCCTTACTGAATTTTTTGGCGGTGACAATGTCTCAGGTCTTATATTTACATCAAATGCGACCGAGGCATTAAATACCGTTATTCATGGACTTTTTAATGAGGGTGACACGGTTATTACCACAAACCTTGAACATAATTCAGTGTTAAGACCTCTTTATTATGCCGGTGAAAGAGGAGTTAAGGCAGACATTGTATCGTGCAGTGGTAATGGGATTGTTGATGCCTCTGGTATAGAAGATATGATAACAAAAGCTACAAAAGCAATCATCTGTACTCACGCATCCAACCTTACGGGGAATGTTGTCGATATAAAAAAGATTGGAGAGATTGCCAAAAAACATAATCTTCTTTTTATAGTGGACGCATCACAGACTGCAGGTGTACTGCCTATAAATGTCAGGGATATGAATATAGACATACTCTGTTTTACAGGACATAAAAGTCTTATGGGACCGCAGGGAACAGGCGGGTTTTATATAAGAAACGGCATAGATATAAGACCTTTAAAAAGCGGTGGGACAGGCATAAAAAGTTTTTTAAGACAACAGCCTGAGCAACTTCCTGAACTGCTTGAAGCAGGGACATTAAACAGCCACGGGATAGCAGGGCTTCTTGCCGCTGTAAAGGAGATAAACACTGTTGGAATTGACAAGATATACAATAAAGAAAACAGACTTATGCAGATATTTTATTCGGGTATAAGCAGGGTAAAAGGCGTAAAAGTCTATGGTGATTTCAGACAGGATAGAGTCCGCTGTCCGATAGTTTCATTAAATATAGGAACGGCAGATTCTTCAGAGATAAGTATGCTCCTTGAAGATGAATTTGGAATAGTCACCAGAGCAGGGATTCATTGTGCTCCGCGTATGCACGAATATTTTGGCACAAAAACACAGGGTATGGTAAGATTTAGTTTTTCGTATTATAATACAGAGGAAGAAGTGACGGCGGCGGCAGATGCAGTAAAAGAAATTGCTAAAAAGGTGGTGGACATATAATTTATCATGGAAGATATAGTTTTTTGTAAAGGCGGTGGATGTACCGCAAAACTTGGAGCAGATGTATTGAAACATATACTTTCAAAAATACCTAAAGGGGAGAAAGATATTTCACTTCTTGTCGGTTATGACAGCAGTGACGATGCGGCAGTATATAGAATATCAGACGATATGGCAATTGTTCAGACACTCGATTTTTTTCCACCGATGGTCGACGACCCGTATATTTTCGGACAGATAGCGGCGGCAAATGCATTAAGTGATGTATATGCGATGGGCGGTGAGGTAAAGACTGCACTAAATATAGTCTGTTTTCCTGAAAAGATGGACTTAAACATTCTTGGAAAGATAATGCAGGGCGGTGCAAAAAAGGTGAATGAAGCAGGTGCCACACTTGCAGGTGGTCATTCCATAGCCGATGACAGTGTAAAATACGGTCTGTCTGTTATGGGACTTGTAAATCCTGACAAAATATATGAAAATAATAAGGCAGAATCGGCTGACATACTTATACTTACAAAAAAACTCGGTGTAGGGCTTGTGTGCAATGCACAGCGTGTCGGACAGGCTTTTAAAGGTTCACTTGATGAAGCAATAGAGTCGATGACTACACTCAATAAAAAAGCGTCTGAGATAAGCAGAAATTATGAAATCCATGCCTGCACTGATGTGACAGGATTTGGATTTTTAGGTCATTTAAACGAGATGATAAATAACAATGTATCGGCGGAGATTGACTCAATATCCATACCTGTTATAAAAGGTGCACTTCATTATGCCGAAGAATTTCTGCTCACGGCAGCAGCACAGCGAAACAGAAATCATGTCGCAGATAATGTGGATTTTTCAGAAAACATAACATTTGCGATGGAAGAGCTGTTATTTGATCCGCAGACATCGGGTGGACTTTTATTTGCCGTAAAGAAAGAAGATGCACTGCCATTTTTAAAAGAATTAAAAAATGAGGGACTTCCGGCGGCGATAGTTGGTCATTTTACGCAAAAAAAAGAAAAAAATATCTATATAAAGTAACAGGAGATTGCGAAACTAATTATATGTTGTATTAATTGTGTGAATATAACATATACTATGGATATAAAGTAAAGGAGAAAAAAGTTATTATGATAACAATAAATGCAATAGGTGATACCTGTCCGATACCGGTAGTTAAGACAAAAAAAGCGATTGAGAAACTTGAAAAACCGGATACGGTTGAGACTCTTGTTGATAATGAGATTGCCGTTGAAAATCTTAAAAAGATGGCTTCACAGATGGGATTTGCAGTTTCAGACAGCAAGATAAATTCCGGGTACAGTGTAAAGATAACCGTGGAGGATATTGATAAAATAAATGACAATAAAATGTCAGTAACAAATGCTAAAGCAACATCCGAGGCTAAAGCAAATTCCATAAAGACAGGTGCGGATGATATGGTTTCATGCAATATTAAAAACAGCGGTGAAAAAGTTGTAGTAATAAAGTCTGAATTTATGGGTGATGGTGATAACGAACTTGGAAAGGTGCTTATCAAAGGCTTTATCTATGCACTTTCGCAGCAGGACGAATTGCCACAGACAATGCTTTTTTATAACGGCGGTGCAAAGATTACAAGTGAAGGCTCTGAGTCGATAGAAGATTTAAAGGCTTTAGAGGAAAAAGGTGTAAAGATATTTACCTGTGGTACTTGTCTAAATTATTACGGACTTACCGAAAAGCTCTGTGTCGGCGAAGCCACAAATATGTATGAAATTACTAAAAAAATGACGGAAGCATCACTTATAGTCTGCCCATAATATTATGTGCGAAAATTGTAAGAGAGAGAGACATACACAGCTTGTGATTTCATTCAAAAATACAACTGCTGCGATGGAAATGGAGAGCAGGGCAAAGAGTGAAAATATTTACGGCAGGATAATACCGCTGCCGTCAAAAATATCGGCAGGGTGTGGTCTTGCTTGGAAGACAGAGCCTGATATGAGAAATGAGACAATAAACTTTATGCAGAAAGAAAAAATTCAGTGGGATGCGGTATATGAACTGGATTTGTTTTAACACTAAAATCATAAGAGAAAGGAAAGAGATATGTTCTATTATAATCAGTATATAAGGGCAAAAAGCCTCGAAGAAGCATATGAACTCTACCAGAAAAGACAAAATTTCATTGTCGGCGGAATGCTTTGGACAAAGATGAAAAATACGACTCTTGGAACAGCGATAGACCTCTGTGAACTGGGGCTTGACGGCATAGAAGAAAATGAAAACGAGTTTCGTATAGGTGCATATGTATCATTAAGGGACATAGAGACAAATGAATCATTAAATAAATATACGGATAATGCCTTTGCCAATTCCGTAAAAGATATAGTCGGTGTCCAGTTTAGAAATGTTGCAACGGTCGGCGGAAGTATATGGGGGCGGTATGGCTTTTCAGATGTTATGACGATATTTAGGGCACTTGGTGCTAAAGTGGAGCTTTTCCATGAGGGTATCATGGAACTTGACGATTTTGTAAAGCTGCCACGCACGGTGAGAGATATACTTGTGTCAGTAATTGTGCCAAAGGAAACCGAAAAGGTAGTTTATCTGAGCCAGAGAAACCAGTCAACAGATTTTCCGGTGCTTACCTGTGCCGTTTCAAAAGGAAAAAGAGGTACTATGGCTGTTATCGGGGCAACTCCATATATGGCTGAGCCTGTATATGACAGTGAAAATATATTATCTGTAACTACAGATGAAAATATTGAAAGATTTGCAGATTATGTGGCAAAAAATATCCGTTTTGGCAGCAATATGCGTGCCAGTGCCGAGTATAGAAAGATAATATGCAATGTTCTTGTAAAAAGGGCATTAAAGACGATAGTATCAGAAAACGAAAAGGAGGAAATCTGCTGATGGAAGTAAAGATTACATTAAATGGAAAAATGATAAAAGATACCGTAGACGCAGATATGCTTCTTATAGATTTTTGCAGGAAACATAAATGTTATTCGGTAAAGAGAGGATGTGAAACAGGAAACTGTGGTCTTTGCACGGTGCTTATGGATGGAAAGCCGATGCTTTCGTGCAGTATTCCTGTCGGCAGGGCAGACGGAAGATGCGTTGATACACTTGAAGGACTGGAGGAAGAAGCTAAAAAATTTACCGGTTATTTTGCAATGCAGGGTGCTGACCAGTGCGGTTTTTGCAATCCGGGATATATAGTTAATATAGTGGCACTTCTCCGTGAAAATCCTGATCCGACTGACGAGGAGATACTTGAGTATCTTTCGGGCAATCTGTGCCGCTGCACGGGGTATCAGAGCCAGCTTCGTTCACTCAGGAATTATCTGAACAGCAAAAAGGAAAATGCACCTATGCAGCTTGAAGCAGAAGTTTTTGGGGCAGACATCGGAAAGGAGTGGAAGAATGAGTGAATTTAACCGTGAAAGAAAAGATTATCATGCAGTAGGAAAAAGTATTCCAAAGAAAGACTCATCACAGCTTCTCCTTGGAAAGCCGGTATTTACCGATGACATAACACCATCGGACTGCCTTGTGGTAAAGCTTCTCAGAAGCCCTCATGCTCATGCCTTAGTTGAGGATATAAACACTGATATTGCAATGAAAGTATCGGGGATAGAAGCTGTTTATACATGGAAAGATGTTCCTGACAAGCGTTTCAGCATTGCAGGCCAGACTTTTCCGGAGCCGTCACCGTATGACAGGCTTATACTTGACAGAAGGGTGAGAAGTGTAGGTGATCCTGTTGCGATAGTTGCGGGTGAGAGTGAGAAAGCTGTTGATAAAGCATTAAAACTTATAAAAGTAAAATATCAGGTACTCGAACCTGTACTTGATTTTCACAAGGCACTTGACAATCCCATACTTGTGCATCCGGAGGATAACTGGATGTCATATGGCAATACGGGTGATGTTAAGAGAAATCTTATACACCATGAGGAAGATGAACATGGTGATGTAAATGCAGTATTTAATGACTGTGAGGAGATAATAGAGCATACCTGGCATATAAAGGCGGCACAGCAGGCTTACATGGAAACGATAAGGGCGTACTGTGAGATTGACAGATATGGCAGACTTCATTGCATAAGTTCAACGCAGATAGTTTTTCATATCAGAAGAATACTTGCAAATGCACTCGATATTCCAAAATCGATGGTGCGTGCGGAAAAACCACGCATAGGCGGAGGTTTTGGGGCAAAACAGACAGCCGTATGTGAAGTCTATCCGGCTTTTGTTACATGGATGACAAAAAAGCCGAGCAAACTTATTTACAGCAGAAATGAATGTCAGATAATATCTTCACCCCGCCATGAAATGGAAGTGACGGTTCGTCTTGGTGCAATGAAAGACGGCAGGATAAGAGCGATAGACCTTTATACGCTGTCAAACGGAGGAGCATACGGTGAACACAGCACAACGACCGTTGGACTTTCAGGCCACAAATCACTGCCGCTTTATACGGGCGGATGTGAAGCGACAAAATTTTCATGTGATGTTGTCTACACGAATGTTCAGGCAGCAGGAGCATATAGAGGATACGGGGCAACACAGGGAATTTTTGCACTCGAATCTGCTGTAAATGAACTTGCGGAAAAACTTCATATAGATCCGGTTGAGATAAGGATGAAAAACATTGTAAGAGAGGGAATGTTCATGCCTGCATACTTTGGTGAGACAGCGAATGCCTGTGCATTGGATAGGTGTATAGAGCATTGTGCCGCAAATTTCAACTGGGCTGAGAAATATCCGGTCAGGGATATGGGAAACGGCAAAGTCAGGGCAGCAGGAATGGCACTTGCGATGCAGGGTTCGTGCATCTCAAATGTTGATGTGGGTTCATGTACATTAAAACTTTCAGACGATGGAACATATAATATGATGATAGGTGCGGCTGACATGGGAACAGGCTGTGATACCATTCTTTCGCAGATGGCAGCAGAAGTCCTAGACTGTGATGCAGATAAAATTTCCGTTTTTGGTGCAGACACAGACGCATCACCTTATGATTCAGGTTCTTATGCTTCATCAACAACTTACATCACGGGAATGGCTACACAAAATGCCGCTTTAAAACTTCGTGAAAACATAATGAAGATAGGTGCAGGGCTTCTCGGCTGTTCTTCTGAAGATGTAGATTTTGATGGCGAGAAAGTGTATATGACGGAATATGAAAAATCGGTCAGCCTTGCGGATATTGCTACAAAATCACAGGTAAACAATAATATCCCTGTCGATGTGACCGAGACATATTCATCACCTGTATCACCGCCGCCGTATATGGTCGGAATGGTTGAGATAGAGCTTGACAAAGAAACAGGAAGCGTAAAGATACTTGATTATCAGGCGGTTGTCGACTGCGGAATACCGGTAAATCCAAACCTTGCAAGAGTTCAGACAGAGGGCGGTATAGGACAGGGGATAGGCATGGCACTCTATGAAAATGTCACATACAGTGCAGAGGGAAAGATTGCCGAGAACAGCCTTATGCAGTATAAAATTCCAACAAGACTTGATGTAGGAAATATAAATGTTGAGTTTGAAACAAGCTATGAACCGTCAGGACCTTTCGGTGTAAAGTCGATAGGAGAGATAGTTATAAATACCCCTGCACCGGCTCTTGCACACGCAATATACAGGGCAACCGGAGTGTGGCACAGAACAGTTCCGTTCACACCTGAAAAAATCCTTATGGGGATGATTGATCCTGAGTGGAAAGAGATTGACCACCGTATCATATAGTAGTCTGGCGGCTGAGGTGAAAAGCTTCGACGGATTAGTCTATATTGATTGAACAGGGATATAGATAATAGCATTCACACACGTTGCTTATATAAAATTAAGATTGTTTCGCAAATATATAAAATCAAAAAATATGATACACATTATATATATGGCGGCTGGGAACAGCCGCCGTTTTGGAAGTAATAAACTCTTACATATCTGGCAGGGAAAAATGCTTTACAGACATACGCTTGATATGTTATCAGATATTGTAAGCAGCAGAAAAATAAACGAAGATATAGATTACGACATAACACTTACTGTTGTAACACAATACGACAGGATAATAGCTGACCTTGATGGCAGAAAAGATATAAATACCGTGTTTTGCGGTGATAGCAGGCTCGGTGCGTCATATACGATAAAAGCAGGGATAAATAGTTTGATGGGCAGGTTGAAAAAAGACGACTGGCTTTTGTTTATCGTTGCGGACCAGCCGTATCTTAGCGAAAAGACGATACTTAAATTTATCGAGGCAGCATCGCAAGATAAAAAAAGTGAAGATTACAAAATGCTTTTGGCGAATGGTGAAAAAAATAATGGTGATTATGAAAATATTTTGTCAGAAGAAAAAAACAGCAAAGATTACAAGGTATTTTCAGCAAGATATAGGGCAAAAGCAGGAAATCCATGTATGTTCTCCTGCGAACTTATCCCTGAACTGTTGGAGTTAAGCGGTGACAGCGGGGGCAGAAAAGTCGCAAAAAGACATGAATGTTTTTATATAGATGTTGAAGACGGGAAAGAATTGTTTGATATTGACAGTGAAAAAGATATTAATATTTATTCTCAGGATTGATGTTATCCGTCAGTTATACGCCAATTAACATTTTTTATAAGATTACATTCATATGTGTAATAGCTCGGCTTTGTAACAGTTCAGCCTTTCATTTCTTACATTCATAAACTTGACTTATTGTGCTGTTAGCATATATAATATTTAATAATTACGAAATTAATAGGAGGATTTTGATAATGATCAAGCTTTACGACAACGGTGTATATCTTGTAAACGGTTCTGAGATCGTTGAGGATAATGCACAGGCTTTAGATGCCGTTTTAGCAAAAACAGGCAAAAAAGTCACTAAGGAAGAGGCAGCTAAGGGTACTATGGCTTATGGTATTCTTGAAGCACACAATACTTCAGGCAACATGGAAAATCTTCAGATTAAGTTTGACAAACTTACTTCGCATGATATTACATTTGTAGGTATCATCCAGACAGCTCGTGCATCAGGACTTGAAAAGTTTCCTGTACCATATGTTCTCACAAACTGTCACAACAGTCTTTGTGCAGTAGGTGGAACTATCAATGAAGATGACCATATGTTTGGACTTACCTGTGCTAAGAAATATGGTGGAATGTATGTACCACCTCATCAGGCTGTCATACATCAGTTTGCAAGAGAGATGCTTGCAGGCGGCGGAAAGATGCTTCTTGGTTCTGATTCACATACACGCTATGGTGCACTTGGTACAATGGCTATGGGTGAGGGCGGACCGGAGCTTGTAAAACAGCTTTTGAACCGTACATATGATATTCCTATGCCGGGTGTCGTAGCAGTTTATCTTACAGGAAAGCCAAATAAGGGCGTGGGTCCTCAGGATGTGGCTCTTGCCATTATAGGAGCAGTATTTGGAAACGGCTATGTAAACAATAAAGTCATGGAATTTGTTGGTGATGGTGTTGCAAACCTCAGTGCTGATTTTAGAATAGGTATAGATGTTATGACAACGGAAACAACTTGTCTTTCATCAATCTGGACAACAGATGACAAGATAAAGGATTTCTATGATATTCACAAGCGTCCGCAGGATTTTAAGGAACTTAAGCCGGATGCAGTTGCTTATTATGACGGTATGGTATATGTTGATCTCAGCAAGATTAAGCCTATGATAGCAATGCCTTTCCATCCAAGCAATGTCTACACTATTGATGAACTTAACGCAAATCTTATGGATATTCTTGACGATGTTGAGAAGAAAGCACTTGTAAGTCTTGACAATAATAAGGTTAAATACACTCTCAAAGACAAGGTTCACAATGGCAGACTTTATGTAGAGCAGGGTGTCATTGCAGGATGTGCAGGCGGTGGATTTGAAAATATCTGTGATGCTGCTGATATTCTCCGTGGAAAATATATCGGTGCGGATGAGTTCTCTTTAAGTGTTTATCCGTCAAGCCAGCCTGTATTTATGGAACTTGTTAAAAACGGCAGGATTGCAGACCTTATGGAGACAGGTGCTACTATACGTTCGGCATTCTGTGGTCCTTGCTTTGGTGCAGGTGATGTTCCTCCAAACAATGGACTTTCTATCAGACATTCGACAAGAAACTTCCCTAACAGAGAGGGTTCTAAGGTCACAAGCGGTCAGATAGCATCAGTTGCACTTATGGATGCACGTTCTATTGCGGCAACAGCGGCAAACAAGGGTTATCTTACATCGGCAGAAAATGTGGATGTAGATTTCACAAAGCCTAAATACTTCTTTGACAGCACTATTTATGAGAACAGAGTTTACAATGGTGTTGGAAAACCGGATTCTGATGTTGAGATAAAATTTGGTCCAAACATCAAAGACTGGCCTGCAATGTCAGCACTAACCGATGATATTGTTATCAAAGTCGTTTCAGAGATACATGACCCGGTAACTACAACAGATGAGCTTATCCCATCAGGAGAAACTTCATCATTCCGTTCAAATCCTTTAGGACTTGCCGAGTTTACACTTTCCCGTAAAGACCCTGAGTATGTAGGTCGTGCAAAAGCAGTTGCAAAAGCTGAAAAGGCAAGAGTTGCGGGCGAAGATATATTTACAGCATGTCCTGAAGTAAAAGATGTATTTGAAAAGATAAATGCAAAATTTGATGTTAAGCCGGAAAATACACAGATTGGAAGTATGATATATGCCGTTAAGCCTGGTGATGGTTCTGCACGTGAGCAGGCAGCTTCATGTCAGAAAGTTCTCGGTGGTTTTGCAAATATTGCAAAAGAATATGCTACAAAGAGATACCGTTCAAATCTTATCAACTGGGGTATGCTCCCATTTATCTATGATGAGGACGAGCTTCCGTTCAAGAATGGAGACTACATCTTTGTAAAAGATATAAAGAAATCAGTTGAAGACAAGATTGACACTATCAAGGCATATGTTGTCGGTGATGAAATGAAAGAATTTGAGCTTCATCTTGGAAAACTTACAGATGCAGAGCGTGAGATAATCGTTAAGGGATGTCTTATCAATTACTACCGTTCGCAGATGTAATTGTATCTGAGCTATATATTGAAATATAAAGAATGTCTGTGATAAAAGATATTTTGTCACAAATTGATGTCATACATTGTCTATAAATGTGTGATATATGACTTTTAGTTTCAATACAGATAAATTTATAAATATTTAAAACTGTCATCCGGGATATATCTGATATATTTTGGATGGCAGTTTGTTATTTAAAAAAACGGAGAATATAAAAGATGAACAATATGAAAGTTAAATTTAAGAGCAGGCTTCTTATAAGTTTTCTCTTAGTCTCGCTTGTATTTTCGGGATGCCAGAATTTATCCGAGATAAGTGATAAATACAGCACTTCATCAGCGGGGTATGAAAGTTCTGTGCAAGACGACAGTTCAGAAAGCAGCAGTAATTCTAAAAATAATGCACTGTCTGGCAAGAGTGGACTTACACATACCTCGTATAATGGTGAGCCGTACGGAATAATTTCAAATAACAAACCTGATTTTACGAATAAGCAAAAGAAAAGCACGCAGATATTTGAAAATTACAGTGAACTTGACAGTCTTGGAAGATGCGGTGCTGCATTTGCCAATATATGTAAAGAACTTATGCCGGCTACAAAACGAACAGGTATCGGCATGATAAAACCGAGCGGCTGGCAGACTGCAAAATATGCAGGTATAGTTGATGGCAATTATCTCTATAACCGTTGCCATCTTATAGGTTTCCAGCTTGCAGGAGAAAATGCAAATGAGAAGAATCTCATTACCGGAACAAGATATATGAATGTGACGGGAATGCTGCCTTTTGAGGATGAAGTCGCAGATTATGTAAAGAGAACAAATAACCATGTTTTATATAGGGTTACTCCGGTATATAAGGGAAACAATCTTGTGGCTGAAGGAGTTAAGATGGAGGGTTACTCTGTTGAAGATAAAGGCAGGGGAGTATGCTTTAATGTCTTTGTGTATAATGTCCAGCCGAAGATAACTATAGATTATGCTACAGGAAAAAGCAGTCTGTCGGGAGATAAGAGCGAAAATAGTTCGGTGTCTGACAGAAAGAACGGTTATTCGTCAGCACGAAAAAAGGTTTCAAAAGTTCAAAGATATATATTAAATACAAATACGAAAAAATTTCATCTGCCATCATGTAGCAGTGTAAATGATACGCTGATAAAAAACAGAAAATCTTTTAAGGGTGATAGGGAAAAACTTATCAAGGAAGGATATGAACCTTGTAAGAGATGCAATCCGTAAGCGGTCTGTTATTTTAAACTTGCGTATTATCCTAAAAAAAGATATAATTAAAACTTAGAAATGTAATGTATTCTCGGAGTATTCTGAATGAAGAATTTCGAGATGGATTTTTGATATACAATAACATTTTCGCAATACATACAAAGTATGTATGCGTACAAGGTGTGTACGACGAGAAAATGGAAACAGTATATCAGAAATCCAGCCGAAATGACTCGTTTTGAGAAGATTCTGAGAGTACATATGTATAAAAAAGGAGAAAATTAATGGCAGCGGCTTCAAATAAAAGAATGACAAAAGAAAAAATTGAGGTCAACGATAAAAATAAAAAAGAAAATGAAAGTGTTTTTGAAAGCAATGCTTCAGGAAAAAGCAGACAGAAAACTTCGAGAGCGGGAGCTTCAAAAAAGGCAGGGCATCAGACAGCCGCAAAAACTACAACCAGAAAGAAAACACCGGTAAAGATAGATATTACACATCAGCGTAAAATTCAGGATGTGACTGAATACAGGGACAGGCTTGCATTTGAGACAGGAATTACACTTATTGTTATAGGAATAGTGGCAGTCTTTTTATATATCAGTTTCTTTGGACTTGGCGGAGTGGTCGGAAGAGTTTTTGGTGGAATTTGCTTTGGATTTTTCGGCTGGGCAGCATGGTTTATTCCTCTGGGGATATTTATAGGTTATATATTTACGATGGTAAACAGGGGTGACAGACGAGTTCCCAGAAAAATGGGAGGCATTATTGGAGCCTTTGTATGTATGCTGGCAATAACTGACCTTTTGACCGGAAAAGAGATTATAACTGAATACTATACTTCAAACCATGTTTTACATCATGGTTATTTTGAGTGCATGAATCTTACACTTCAGGATGTTCTTGAGAGTGGAAAGAGCAGCGGTGGTCTTATTGGAAGATGGATAAGTTCATTATTAACAAAAGTATGTGGTTCTGTCGGAGCGTGTATTTTGCTGTTTGCACTTTTGCTGCTAAGTTTTTTTGTCTTTGAGGGCATTGAGATTATGGCGGCACTTAGAAAAAGAAATGCATACAGAGAAGAAATGGAAAGATTGTATGGAGAAGTAAAAGATGAAATTGATTTTAGTGAGCCGTCATATACCGTGCTTAGAGGAAAAACAGCAATTAGTCCGTTTGGTGAGCGAAGCAGGTGTAAAGAGGAAAAACAGGAAGAAACAGACATACGCAAAAAGTACAGCCATGCAAGTAAAAATAATATAAAAAACAAGAACAAATTTGATTATGTTGAGAGAGTACGGGAAAATTCAGATAATGTTATGCAGTCGGTTGATCTTAAAATGATGGGAAAGTTTCTTGATGAACAGAAAAAGAAGCAATCCATTAAAGAAAAAACAAAAAAAGAAAATAAAATAAACAAAGCAGCGGATGTAAGTGAGATTATAAAGGACAGTAACGAAACAGAAAGTATAAGTGACAAAAGCAGTGCAGATACTCAAAATCAAAAGAAAGATACGATTTTAAAAAGCGGTAGTACACTTAATGCTTCTGATTTAAAATCATATGAAAAAAAGCCTGATAAAGAACCGATTCCAATATTCAGGGAAGAGATGAACCAGAAATTTGGTAGAGGTTTTGGGAGTAGTTTAAAACAGCAGGATTCTCCAAAAAATGATACAATAGTAAATGAGAGTACCGCATATGAGAACTCTGCTTTTTCTAAAGATTATAAACCTGAAATAATAAAGGCGGACAAAGAAGAGGAAGAACGCAGGAAAGCGGCAGAAGAAGCGTCGGCAGCTTCTATGCAGGATTTTGAAACTCAAAAATATGACGATACACAAGTAGAAAAGCATTTTAAAGACGAAAACGATAAAGAGACAGTAGTAGACATCGATGATACTGCGGTAGAAAAAACAGAAGTGGATATGAGTGATGCGGCTGAAAAAGATAAAATGGAAGTCGGTGAAAATCTGTATTCATATGATACCACACAGGTAGAAAGTTATGATACACAGACAGATGTTGAAGCCGAAAATGTGAGTGCAGAGGAAAATAACGATGGCGATGATAATGATAATTATAATGATAATGCACTGTTTATAGAACCGAAAGAAGCAGTTTCTTATAAAAAGCCTGAAAGAGCTGATAAACACGGAAAGTTTGGCGGTGATGACTATGTTTCGGCATCAGAGTCATTTAATGCACTGAACAAGACAAAAGTGGAAGAACCTGTTATAGAGAGGGCATATGCATTTCCACCGATAGAGCTTCTCGGTGAGCCGGTACATAATAATGATTCATTAAGTGACACTGAACTTAGAGAGACTGCTCAAAAATTACAGGATACATTAAAAAGTTTTAATGTTGATGTAAAAATGGGTGCTGTTACCTGTGGTCCTACAGTAACGAGATATGAACTTTTACCTGAACAGGGTGTGAGAGTAAACAAGATTACCAAGCTCACTGATGATATAAAGTTAAGCCTTGCAGCGCAGAGTATCCGTATAGAAGCACCTATACCGGGGAAATCGGCAGTTGGCATCGAGGTTCCAAATCCTACACCAAGTTCTGTTTATTTCAGGGAACTTCTTGAGGGAGAGGCATTTGAAAAAGCTAAGTCACCGCTGACTTTTGCGGTAGGTAAGGACATATCAGGAAAACTTATCCTTACAGATATAGGTAAAATGCCGCATCTTCTTATTGCGGGTGCAACCGGTTCCGGAAAATCAGTATGCATAAATACGCTTATAATGAGTATTTTATATAAATCCGATCCAAATGATGTCAAACTTATAATGATAGATCCTAAGGTTGTTGAACTTAGCGTATATAATGGAATCCCTCATCTTATGTGTCCGGTAGTGACGGATGCAAAAGAGGCAGCCGCAACGCTTAACTGGGCAGTTAGGGAGATGAGTGACAGATATAATAAATTTACGGAGCTTGGTGTGAGAAATATTGCAGGATATAATGATAAGATAAAGAAAGTTGAAAATCCTGAAAAGGCGGGCTTTGCAAAGATGCCGTACATAGTTGTTATAGTTGACGAGTTTGCCGACCTTATGATGGTTGCATCAAAAGATGTTGAAGATGCAGTATGCCGTCTTGCACAGCTTGCCAGAGCCGCAGGTATTCATTTGGTGCTCGCAACACAGCGTCCGTCAGTAAATGTTATAACAGGTACGATTAAGGCAAATATACCGTCAAGAATAGCATTTTCGGTATCATCTGCTATAGATTCAAGAACAATACTTGACAGGGGTGGTGCAGAAAAACTGCTGGGAAAAGGTGATATGCTTTTCTTCCCATCGGGTTATTCAGAACCTATCAGAGTGCAGGGAGCATTTGTCACGGATGAGGAAGTCAGTGATGTAGTCGAGTTCCTTAAAAATAACAATGAAGAACCGCAGTATAACGACAAGGTTACTGAAATTGTTGAGGATGAAACAAATGATTCAAAAGACTCTGACAGGGATTCAAAATCTGACAGAGATGAATATTTTGAGGAGGCGGGCAGATTTGTCATAGAGTCTGACAGAGCTGCTGCCGGACAGCTTCAGAGAAAATTTTCAATTGGATTTAACAGGGCAGGAAGGATAATAGACCAGCTTCATGATGCGGGAGTTGTAGGCCCGGCAGAGGGAACAAAACCCCGTAAGGTGCTTATGAGCAAAAATGAATTTGAAATGATGCTTGGCAATGCACCGGAGCCGGTATCTGACGAGGAGATAGATGCTATCTCAGAAAAATTCGGACAGGATTCGGAGAGATTTGTGCAGCAGTAAAGTAAACAGCTATTTATTATAATACAGTTTAGAAAAGAGGAAAAAATGGGAAACAACATAAATGATGGATATGCAGACAGTAACAGGTTTTCGGATAAAGCACTGCTTATCTATAATGATTTTTTGCACAGCGGCAAATTTCTAACGCATTATAAATGGCTTAAAAACGCCGCCGAGACTTACGATATAAAGCTTGAACTCATGGGAAATTCCGAATTTCTGTGTTCGTATGGAACTTCTTTTGACAAAGAGCTTATCGAAACTCTTGGAAAATACAGGTTTATCCTTTTCTGGGATAAAGACATAAGACTTGGAAAGAAGTTCACGAACATATGCAAAAAGATTAACATTCCTATTTATAACAATATCCGTGCGATAGCTGACTGTGATGATAAATCCGCAACATATGAAAAGATAGGGCAGTGGAATGACTGCCACGATACTTTGGAGCAGATAAAAATGATTCCGACGATAGTTGCACCTATGACATACGAAAATATAGGATATACGGACATGAATTTTTTGGATAAAGTTGCTGAAAAGTTTGGTTTTCCGCTTGTGATAAAAGAATGTTTTGGTTCATTTGGTATGCAGGTATATATGGCTCATGATATGGATGAACTTAAAAAGAGAGTCAGTGATATAGGCGGAAAACCTATGATATTTCAGAAGTTTATAGAAAAAAGCAGTGGATTTGATGTAAGACTTCAGGTCGTAGGTGATGAAGTGGTGGCTGCAATGTACCGATATACAGATGATGGAGATTTCAGAGCCAATATAACGCATGGCGGTAAGATGAAAAGTTATGAACCGGATGCAAGTGAGATAAAGCTTGCGACTGATACGGTAAAGGCGCTAGGACTTGATTTTGCCGGAGTTGACCTATTGTTTTCAAATGGTGCAGATATGCCTGCCGATACGGTATGTGAGGTAAACTCAAATGCTCATTTTAAAAATATATTTGAGTGCACAGGCGTAAATGTTGCTGATGAAATAATGAAATATATAATGTCACGATGAAAATGCATACAAAACATAGGTTTGAGATAGCTTTTGATAAATAGTACCTTTATAATTAGAAATTAAAATTGTTTATATAAACAGAATGGAGAACAAGTGAAAACGGCATATATTATTTATTATGATAAAGAAGCTCAGAAAAACAGCGGTTTTATAGAAATGCTTATGACAGAGTTTTTTAAATATGATATAGTTTTAGAATATGTATCTTACGAAGTCACGGCTGCAATGTCCGGCGATGTGTTTAAAAACAGTTTTAATGATGCTGTTTTTGTTATAAACCGCACAAGGGAGTACAGGCTAAGCAAAAGATTTGAAGATATAGATATAAAAGTTTTTCATTCCTCTAAGATAACTGAACTTGGAAATAACAAATACAAGACTTACTGTTATCTGAAAGATTATTTTAAAAGAAAAGGTTTTGAACCGGAAAATCAAAAAGAATGGATAGCAGATACGGTTTTTGTAAAAGCCGATGAGCTAAAACAGACAACAGATAAATACAACGGAAATGATTATGTGATTAAATCTGTTGACGGACACGGCGGCAGTGAAGTTTTTCTGTTGGAAAGTTGTGTATATGAAAAGCTTAAGGGACATGACTGCATCTTGCAAAAACGCATAGACAGTGACAGCAACGATATAAGGGTTTACATATTATTTGGCGAGATATATGCGGCGGTATTAAGGCATGGAACAGACGGTTTTAAGTCAAATTTTTCTCTTGGTGGAAGTGTCTCAGAATATTTTCCGGATGAAAAACAGCGTAATTTTATCAGAAATTTTATTGAAGCTTTCGGAAAAGATGAGCTTAAAATGGCAGGAATAGATTTTATACTTACAAAAGACGGCAGACTTATTTTTAATGAACTGGAAGAAATGGTCGGTTCACGAATGTTGTATAATTGTTCAAAACATGATATAGTAAAAGAATATGTAGAACTTGTACAACGAAAATTAAATCTTTAATAATTGATACTTCATGCTCAATGTATCAAAAATTTAATTTCTATTGTACTAATTTCAAAAAATGAAGTAAATATTCTGTGATAATTGCAGAATATTTAAGAGACAAAAATTATTTACAAATAATATTGCATTATTTTATAAAATACGATGATTATGGCATCTATGTATTTTATGCGAAGAAATATGCAGGAAAGAGGGTACAGAATGAAAAGTGATATTGAAATTGCACAGGAGGCAAAACTTATTCATATTCGTGAGATTGCAAAACAGCTTGGAATTGCAGAGGATGACTTAGAGTTTTATGGCAAATACAAAGCAAAAATTTCAGATGAACTTTGGGAACAGGTAAAAGACAGGGAAGATGGTAAGCTTGTTCTTGTCACAGCCATAAATCCAACACCGGCAGGTGAGGGAAAGACAACAACATCTGTTGGTATCGGTCAGGCTATGGCAAAGCTTGGGAAAAAAGCAGCTATTGCACTTCGTGAGCCGTCACTTGGACCTTGCTTTGGTATAAAAGGCGGGGCAGCCGGTGGCGGATATGCACAGGTTGTACCTATGGAAGACTTAAATCTTCATTTTACTGGAGATTTTCATGCGATAACATCGGCAAACAATCTTTTGGCAGCTATGCTTGATAATCATATCAAACAGGGCAATAAACTCGGGATTGATACAAACCAGGTAGTATGGAAACGCTGTATGGATATGAATGACCGTGTTCTCAGAAATATTGTGGTAGGACTTGGAAGACCGGTAGACGGTGTTGTTAGAGAAGACCACTTTATCATATCTGTTGCTTCAGAGATTATGGCTATACTCTGTCTTGCCGACAATATGAAAGATTTAAAAGACAGGCTTGGCAGAATGATAGTTGCATACAATTATGAGGGAAAGCCTGTTACTGCGTCTGAGTTAAATGCAGTCGGAGCTATGGCGGCACTTTTAAAAGATGCCATCAAACCAAATATGGTTCAGACATTGGAGCATACACCTGCATTTGTGCATGGAGGACCTTTTGCAAATATAGCACACGGATGTAACAGCGTGCGTGCAACAAAGACAGCACTTAAACTTGCAGACTATACTATTACTGAGGCAGGTTTTGGTGCGGACCTCGGTGCAGAAAAATTCTTCGACATAAAATGCCGCATGGCAGGTCTTAAACCTGATGCAGTTGTACTTGTGGCAACAGTAAGAGCATTAAAATACAATGGCGGAGTACCAAAAGATAAACTTTCAGAAGAAAATCTTGACGCATTGAAGAAAGGTATCGTAAACCTTGAAAAACATATTGAAAATGTTGCTAAATTTGGAGTTCCTTGCGTTGTTACACTCAACAGATTTGTGACGGATTCAGATGCTGAACTTGAATATGTAAAGAATTTCTGCGAGGAGCGAAATTGTGACTTCGCACTCTCAGAAGTCTGGGAGAAAGGCGGAGAAGGCGGAGTTGAACTTTGCAAGAAGATTATCAACACACTTGAGACAAAAGAAAGCCATTTCAAACCGCTCTATGATATAAATCTTTCTATTAGAGAAAAGATTGAGACTATTGCAAAAGAGATTTACGGTGCTGCTAGTGTTACCTATGACGCAGCCGCTGCAAAATCCATTGACAGACTTGAAGAACTCGGTTATGGAAATACACCTATCTGTATGGCAAAAAACCAGTATTCATTATCTGATGATGCAAAGAAGCTTGGAAGACCTGAAAACTTCAATATAAATATCCGTGAGGTTTATGTCTCAGCCGGTGCAGGTTTTGTCGTTGCAATCACGGGAACTGTCATGACAATGCCGGGACTTCCGCTTCATCCGGCCGCTGAGAGGATAGATGTAAATGATGATGGAGTTATTATCGGATTATCATAAGTCTGACAATGTTTAGACACAATAAAAATGTATGATATATGAAAAACAAAATAACAAAATTGTCAAATTTCAAAAAGGTTACTATTATACAGCTATGTATGTGGTAACGAAAGACGAAAAGGAGTGCAGGTCTTTTAGAACTGCACTCCTTGAGTTTATCATAGGGAGGTTTTAGATGAAGTTTATCATTTATATAAAAGAAAGGACCGGTTTATTTTTGATGCTTATGGTAATCGGTGTAATCCTTTCTTACAGTGGAACGGAACACGCATCGGCACAGAATGTATATGTTGATGACCAGGGCTTTTATTATACGGAAAATACGGATGGAACATTTAATGTTGCGGCATATCAGGGAGAGGGAGGTTCAGTGACTATACCTGAGCGTCTTAATGATGGACAGGTTGTTTCGATTCTTGATGGAGTGTTTTATAAGAATTCTACTATTACAAATATTTATATTCCGGATACGATAACAACCATAGGAATAGATGCATTTGGTTATTGTACTAAATTAAAAAGTGTAAGACTTCCGCAAAAACTCACTGCCATTCCTATGGAGTGTTTTGTTTATTGCTCTTCATTGACAAAAATCACGCTGCCGTCATCATGCAGCCAGATAGGATATAATGCATTTTCAGCCTGCAAAAATCTTTATCAGGTAAATGTGACAAAAAATGTTAAGTCGATAACATCTTCATCATTTACTGATTGCAATAAAAAAAGACTTACGATAGTTGCACCTAAAAATTCATATGCGGTAAAATATGCAAAAAAATACAGTATAATGACAACCACTTCAAAGGCTACAAAGCTTTCAAATAAAAGTAAGAGTATGATAGCAAAAGAAAAGTTTCAGCTTTATTTGTATAATCCGTCAAAGAGCATAAAATGGAAAAGTAATCACTCGTCGATTGCATCTGTAAACAGCAGCGGAAAGATTACCGCAAAAAAGAATGGAAAGGTTACCATAACTGCGATTTGCAATGGTAAAAGTTACAGTTGTAAGATTACGGTTAAAGCTAAAACAAACAGTTCAACATTGCGTGTCATATATAAGCAGTATGTAAAACCGGGCATGAGTGATTATGAAAAGGTAGTTGCCGCACACAAATGGCTTATACAGAATGTTAAGTATGACAAAAGACTTTATACGACCGGAACAGTCCCTTATGTAAGCCATACGGCAAAAGGTGCGTTTAAATACGGAGTAGCGGTTTGTGATGGTTATTCAAAGGCATTTATGACGATTATGGAGCATTATAATATTCCGTGCATGATGGTAACCGGAGGTCAGCACGCATGGAATCTCGTCAAGATAAAAAATAAATGGTATCATGTTGACTGTACCTATGATGATCCTATTGTAAACTGGAGTTTTAATAATACTCATGTATATAAGACATATTTTTTGAAAACAGATGCGTATATGGCAAAGGACCATACATGGCTTAAAAAGTATTTTCCTAAGGCAAAATCTACATCAGTTGATAAAAATTATAGGACAAAATAGATTTTTAATAGTATGTTAGCTGTTATTGAAGCATATCAGGAGTGGGACAAGCTGCTTTACTGAAAGCGAAAAAAACACCCCAAAAAGCATTGTTTATATGTAATGTTTTTTGGGGTGTTTTAATAAAAATATGTTTTTAATAATACTACCTGTATAATGTGATAATAAGCACATAAATGTGGTGCAGTATTAAGAGTATCTAATTAGTTTCCTTTAAATTTGGACTCGCAGTAAACACATCTGTATATTCTGTGTTCACGGTTTGTAAGCTTAAATTTGTGTGGAAGTTCCTGCTCTATGGATGTTATGCAGCGTGGGTTTTTACATTTTATTATGTTTGTTACCGTTTCCGGTAATTCAAGCAAATGCTTTCCGACTATTTTATTATCTTTTATAATATTGATAGTAATCTTATGGTCAAGAACTCCTAATACATTCAGGTCTATATTGAGATTACCTTCGATTTTGATTATGTCTTTTTTGCCCATTTTATTGCTTTTGGCATTTTTAATGATAGCAACCTGGCAGTCCATTTTTTCGAGATTGAGATATTCATATATCTTCATGGCTCCGCCCGGCTGTATATGGTCTATAACGATTCCTTCTTTTAAACCGCTGATATTAAGCATGGTATAATTCCCCTTTCTTTATTTTCTGATATGGCTTAGCATTTATCTTTAAGACCGAGCAATGTAATGATAAGTGCCATTCTTGCATATACTCCATAGTGAACCTGTTCAAAATAAACAGCTCTCGGATCATCATCGACATCAGTAGATATTTCGTTTACACGCGGGAGAGGATGGAGAACATACATATCATCCCTTGCCAGTTTCATTTTTTCACGGTCAAGTATGAAGCTGTCTTTTAATCGTATGTAATCTTCCTCGTTGAAGAAGCGTTCACGCTGAACCCTTGTCATGTAGAGAATATCAAGTTCGGGCATATATTTTTCAAGCTCATTAGTCTCTACATATTCAATATTCTTTGCGTCTAAGACTTCCTGTCTGAGATAATCAGGTATCTTCAGTTCGTTTGGAGATATGAGAATAAAGCGTACATTTTCATATCTTACCATTGCATTGATAAGAGAGTGTACCGTACGGCCAAACTTAAGATCTCCGCACATACCTATAGTCATATTGTCAAGACGGCCTTTGAGGGATTTGATAGTAAGAAGATCTGTAAGTGTCTGGGTCGGATGATTGTGACCGCCGTCACCTGCGTTTATAACAGGAATTTTAGAGTACATTGATGCAACTGTAGGTGCACCTTCTTTAGGATGGCGCATGGCACATATGTCGGCAAATGACGAAATAACTCTGATAGTATCTGCGACACTCTCTCCTTTTGACGCTGAGCTTGAATCAGCCGAAGAAAAACCAAGTACCTTACCACCGAGATTAAGCATTGCTGATTCAAAACTAAGACGGGTTCTTGTACTTGGTTCGTAAAATAAAGTGGCTAATTTCTTTCCATCACATACATGGGAATATTTTTCAGGATTCTGCATAATAGCTTGTCCTAAGGATAAAATTTCATCTAATTCTTCAATAGATAGATCAAGTGGACTTATTAAATGTCTCATGGTTACCCCCTATAAAATGTATTTTTCTAATTTTACTACAATGATTAAAAGTATTCAATAGTGATAAATAAAAAAATGAAAAAAATTGTAACAGTTCAGCCATAAAAAGGTAATTGGCAATACAATGAGCTTGTTCATTGTATTGTTAAGTACCTTTTTATGGTAGAATAGCCTTTCATTTCTGAAATGAAATAAACATAAGCTGCATAGCAGCGACTGACAGCTCGCTGGCAGGTTTATGAATGTAAGAAATGCAAGGCTGAACTGTTACAAAAAATATAACAGTTCAGCCATAAAAATTGAATTTAATTTATTGAAATGGGAAATCTTATCAATAGCAGATATTGATTTATCAGAATGGTTAGTGTAAGCTAACTATCGAAAAGACTTGTATCAGGCGTACATGAATATAAGTCGGTGTTTTAGTTCGTAAAGTCATTGCGTGCAGATGGTTCAATATCTGCTGTAATATATTTGCGGTATCAATTATATTCTGTTACAAACTAATAGCTATAGTACGCAGAAAAGAGGTAATGATGACATATTTAGAGATTGAAAAGGTAGTAGGCAGAGAAATTCTTGATTCAAGAGGAAATCCGACAGTTGAGGCAGAGGTCCATCTTATTGATGGAACAGTAGGCAGGGGAACAGCACCGTCCGGGGCATCGACAGGTGAATTTGAGGCACTTGAATTAAGAGACGGGGATAAAGAAAGATATTTAGGCAAAGGTGTCACAAAGGCGGTAGCAAATATTAACACAACAATTAATGATGTGCTTGCCGGAATGGACGCATCAGATATTTATGCCATTGATGCCGCAATGATAAAGGCTGACGGAACAAAGGGAAAGACAAAACTTGGTGCAAATGCTATTTTGGCGGTATCTATCGCCTGCTGCCGTGCGGCAGGCACAGCACTTGAAATTCCTCTCTACAGATTTTTAGGTGGAATTTCAGGAAATAAACTTCCGGTTCCTATGATGAACATCGTAAACGGCGGCTGCCATGCACTTTCGTCAGGACTTGATGTTCAGGAATTTATGATAATGCCTGTCGGAGCACCTTCATTTAAAGAGTGTCTCCGCTGGTGTGCAGAGGTATTTCATGCGTTAGCAGCTATCCTTAAGGAGAGAGGACTTGCAACTTCAGTAGGTGATGAGGGAGGATTTGCTCCTGCTCTTAAATCTGATGAGGAAGCTATCGAGACTATTCTTGAAGCCGTTAAAAAAGCTGGTTATGAACCTGGAAAAGATTTCCGCATCGCAATGGATGCCGCTTCATCTGAGTGGAAAACAGGTACAGTCGGAGAATATAAACTTCCAAAGGCTGGAACTGTCTATACATCTGAACAGCTTATTGAGCATTGGAAATCTCTTGTAGAAAAATATCCTATTATCTCAATCGAGGATGCACTTGACGAAGAAGACTGGGAAGGCTGGCAGAAACTCACAAAAGAACTTGGTGACAAGGTTCAGCTTGTCGGTGATGACCTTTTTGTCACAAACACTGAAAGACTTTCAAAAGGTATTCAACTCGGCTGCGGAAATTCAATCCTTATCAAGCTAAATCAGATTGGTTCTGTTTCAGAGACGCTTGAAGCGATTAAGATGGCTCACAAGGCAGGATATACGGCTATAAGTTCACATCGTTCAGGTGAAACTGCCGACACGACTATTGCAGACCTTGCCGTTGCTTTAAATACCTGCCAGATAAAGACAGGTGCTCCAAGCAGAAGTGAGCGTGTCGCTAAGTATAACCAGCTTCTCCGTATTGAAGAAGAACTCGGCGAGAGTGCGGTATATCCGGGAATGGATGCGTTTAATGTAAAATAAAATGTAGTGTTTCTGTCATAAAAAGTGGCTGGAAATACAACAAACTTATGTAAATCAAAATCCACTCTTGAAAAAACAAAATAAAAGTAATAAGATAGGCAGGGGCAAAAAGTTAATTTTTGCTCTTGTTTGTCTTTGTATAGAAAAAATGAAGGATAAAAACTTGTATTTTCGGATAATTAAGTGTTGATTTTATATATTTTGAAAGGATTTTGATAAAAATGAGTAGTGTTACAGTTAAGAAAAATAAACAGATGGATATGTTAAATGGAAGTCTGACGGATAAGATACTTATATTTGCGATACCTATAGCACTTAGCAGTATATTACAGCAGATGTTCAATGCCGTTGATGTGGCGGTGGTCGGAAGATTTGCGAGTAGTACGGCACAGGCGGCAGTCGGCGGAAACGGAGCACTTATAAATCTGCTGTTAAATCTTTTTATAGGGATTTCAGTCGGTGCAAATGTTGTCATTGCAAAATACATAGGACAGGGCAGGACTAACAGGATAAAAGGTGCGGTGCATACGGCAATGCTCATTGCATTTTTTAGCGGTATCATATTGCTTGTACTTGGTATCTCAGTTGCAAAGCCGATACTTGAGCTTATGGGAACACCTTACGATGTTATAGACCAGGCGGTGCTTTATCTGAGGATATATTTTGCAGGAATGCCGTTTATAATGGTTTATAACTTTGGGGCTTCAATATTAAGAAGTATCGGGGATACCAAAAGACCGCTTATCTGTCTTGTTGTTGCAGGAGTGACAAATGCCGCAATAAACCTTATACTGGTAATCGTTTTTCACATGGGTGTTGCAGGTGTAGGTATAGGAACTGTTGTTTCAAATATGATAAGTTCTTCTATGGTCGTCTATTTCCTCATAAAAGAAAAAGACCCTATAAAACTTTATCCGAGAGAACTTAAGATACATAAGATAGAACTTATAAGAATGTTAAAGATAGGTGTGCCGGCTGGACTTCAGTCAATGGTATTTTCATTTGCAAATGTGTTTATACAGGCAGAGTTAAACAAATACGGCTCAGATGCGGTTGCGGGTTCGGCAGCAGGTCTTAATTACGAATATATAGCATACTTTATGATTTCGGCTTTCAATCAGGCAACGATGACATTTACAAGCCAGAACTTTGGTGCGAAAAAATATGACAGGTGCAAGAAAATATACAGAATAACAATGACACTTGCGGTAGCCGTCACCATAATAATGTGCGGATGTTTTCTGTTGTGGAAAGGATTTTTTATAGGGATATTCACATCAGAGCCCAAAGTAGCACATTATGCGTCAGTAAGAATGATGCATCTTTTAAGCTTTTATTTCCTTATCCCTACATATGAGATAGCAGGTTCAACATTAAGAGGAATGGGATACTCTATGACACCTGCTGTTATAACGGTGTTTGGAACATGTGTTTTCAGACTTGCATGGATTTATACCGTGTGCAGAAAGTTTAAAGGTTTTGAAGTCCTGATGAATGTTTATCCGGTTTCATGGGTTATAACAGGCTCACTGGTGCTTTTGAGTTATTATGTCATAAGAAGAAAGGTATTTAACAACAATAATGCAGGATAATAACTCAGATTTAGCGGTATTTCAGATATTCAATAAATTTCTTTGTTGCAAGTGATGCGTTTTTGCTGCTTTTTAGTGCAAGACCTATCTGTCTTTTTGCCGGGACATTAAGAGGTCTTGTCACGATATTAAAAGGTTTTTTTTGCAATATAAGCTCAGGCAGGATACTTACACCGAGTCCATGTTCGACCATTGACATGATGGCATAGTCATCCCATGTCGTAAATTGTGTATTCGGTGTAATATTATTTTCCTTAAAGATTTCAGAGATTTCAGTGTTTTTATCTTTTTCAAGCAGCATAAAGGGTTCCTTTGAAAGGTCTTTCAAAGGAATTTTATCATATTTTAGAAGTGGATGTTTATTTGGCAGTATCGCAAGAAAAGCATCCTCCTCAAGAAAAATTGTTTCGATTCCAGGAGAAGCGGGCAGACAGATAAAACCGCAATCGACACGACCGTCTGTTATCCAGCTCTCTATCTCATCGTAATCACCGATAAGAAGTTCATATTCAATATTCGGATAATCCTTTTTAAATTCCATTATGATATTTGGAAGCCAGTAGGTCGCGACACTTGAGAAGGTACCTATTCTTATAATGCCTGATGAGAGGTCATTTAAGTTGTCGGCTTCCATCTGTAATCTGTCAAAATCATCACACAGTTTCTTGGCAAAAGGAAGAAGTCTTAATCCGTCAGATGTAGGTTTTACACCGGAATGGTCTCTTTCAAGTAAACACATATTCCACTCCTTTTCAAGGTCCCCAATCATTCTGCTGATGCCCGACTGGGAATAATTTAAAATTTCCGATGCTTTAGTAAAACTTCCATATTCAACTGTTTTGACAAACGACATATATTTCTGAATGTTCATTTCCATAATGGTATTTCTCCGTTCGTATTTATTTAACACTATCAATAAAGCAGCAGAGTGAATTGCAAATATCCGCCTGACTATAAGCCACTCGCACCACAGATGTGAACAGTAACACTTTTTATCATAGATAAATATATATTTTGGAGATAATGCTTGTCAAGTCTTTATCATGATGATAAAGCGTAACAGTTCAGCCATAAAAAGATAATTGGCAATACAATGAGCTTGTTCATTGTATTGCCAATTATCTTTTTATGGTAGAATAGCCTTTCATTTCTGAAATGAAATAAACAAAAGCTGCAAAGCAGCGACTGACAGCTCGCTGGCAGGTTTATGAATGTAAGAAATGAAAGGCTGAACTGTTACGATAGAGCAGAAGGAGAAAATAACAAACTTGACATATCAAAAAAATGGTGTATTATATAAAATGCAACTTGGTTGCAAATGCAAATGAATTGCAAATTTAAAATTAAGGAGTAAAAGATTATGTTTGAAGTAATAGAAGATACACTTATCGATGGTGTGAAACTTGTACCGTTTTTATTTATCACATATCTTTTTATGGAAATTCTTGAACATAAAATGAATAATAATCTCAAAGAAAAGATTGCGAAAGCCGGAAAGACCGGTCCCGTATGGGGAGGCATTTTAGGTGTGATACCACAGTGCGGATTTTCAACAGCGGCGGCGAGTCTTTATTCGGGAGGTATCATAACAGTCGGAACGCTTATTGCCGTATTTATGTCAACCTCTGATGAGATGTTACCTATACTTATATCGAGAGAAGTATCAGTCGCAACAATATTGAGAATATTAGGTACAAAAGTGGCTATTGCAGTAATCACAGGTCTTGTGGCAGAATATTTTTATATAAAGATATTTATGAAAAAAGAAAGAGAACCGGATATTCATATAGTATGTGAGGAAGAACACTGCCATTGTGAAGACGGTTCGTTTATTTCGGCAGTAAAGCATACTGTTAAGATTGCAATATATATTATCCTTATCTCATTTGTGTTAAATCTGATAACACATTTCTGGGGGATTGAAAATATCAAAGGACTTTTTTCGGCAATGCCAATGTTAGAACAGTTTTTGTCTGCCCTTGTCGGTCTTATACCAAACTGTGCTTCGTCTGTCGTAATAACTGAATTTTATCTTGACGGAGTTATAAGTGCAGGTGCGATGATGGCAGGACTTCTTGTAAATGCAGGAGTCGGTATGCTGGTGCTTTTTAGATTGAACAGGCATATAAAACAAAATCTTAGTATAGTAGGAGTGATGTATATTCTCGGAGTATTCTGGGGAGTTTTCATACAGATTTTTGGAATAACATTCTGACATCTTTATTATGAACTTTTTATACGGAGGATAGTGTGAAAAATCCATATATGCAGGATTTTAGCGTGGAAAATCCGATTTTTCACACTCAAGATTTGTGTCTGCACACACTTGACACAAACCTGATATGCACAAAAATGCGTGTGCAGAAATGAGGATAAATATGCAGGGATATTCAACACCAAGCAGAAAAAGAATATTAGAGTATCTTGAAAAAAATAAAAACAGAACAGTCACGGCGGCTGATATAGAAAATTATCTTATCGAAAAAGAATGTGCCGTAAATAAGACAACAATTTACAGATTTTTAGACAAACTGATAATCGAAAAAAAGATAGTAAAATATGCTGCCGAAAAAGGAAAAAAGGCTACATTCCAGTATATTGAGGACGGACACCATTGCGAAAAACATCTGCATCTTCAATGTATAAAATGTGGCAGGATATTTCATCTTGAATGTGAGTTTATGGATGAGATAGCTGCACATATACAGAGTGAGCACGGATTTTTTATAGAATGTAAAAGGTCGATAATATATGGAACCTGCATGGAGTGTGCCAATGCACAGTCGCAGGTGTGAACAAGCGTTGTGAGTATGCTTTACATTGGAACGGTTCAATGATAAAATATATTTAACGCTGTCAGGAAAGTGCCACACTTTTATTGTGCACATCAGCTTGACTTACATTTTAGAGCATTGGAGGAACAGATTTATGAAGAAATTTGAACAGTTTAAAAGTGCATATGAGTCTATTGTGCGAAATAATAAAATTGGTGATTTTTCAGAAGTATATGTTTCTGCCATAACATCTGATTTTGACAGGCTGTTTGAGCTTGCATGGAAAACAATGAAAGAATATATGTATAAAAATTTAGGGATGCAGGCGGCAAAAACAGGCTCTCCAAAGGAAATCTTAAGTCTGGCTCACAATCAGGGGATAATAAAAGATGGTGCCGTCTGGCTTGAGATGCTGCAAAACAGAAATGATGATGCCCATATATACAGATTGTCGGTTGCCGTAATATATAAAAGCAAGATAGAAGAAGTATATCTGGGATATATGAAAGAACTTATAGATTATTTTAAAGATGTAATACCTGACGAACAGATACAGGCAGCAAAGGTGTCGGAGGATTTGCTTGAAGAATCAAAAATAAAAGGTGTTCCATTATGGGAGTTAGCCGTAAAAGAAGCAAAAAAACAGGATGTGTCTGTTGATTATATTGTCGAGCATTGGAAAAAGCCATAAGTTAAATAAAGTGTTATTATCTGTACTTAAGTATGAGCAGTAATGATAAATTGGAGGTTAAAAATGTCGTTAGAAGATGTTGATTTAGAAGCAGGGATATTATCGGATTTACAAAAACTGGCGGCAAAGTTTCATTTGAAAGAACTTATTATTTTTGGTTCAAGGGCTGATGGAACTGCGAGTGATGTTTCGGATGTTGACCTTGCCGTAAAAGGCTATGGTTCGCCGATGGTGCGGGCAGACTTTGAGGAAGCGGTTAAAAATCTGCCGGTATTACTTATGTTTGATATTGTTGATTATGACAGTATATTAGTCAGTGATGTTTTGCGAAAAGAAATAGATGAAAAAGGGATATTATTGTATCAAAATACATTTTAGATAGATCAGGAGGAAAACAACAATGAATTTTTATATGCCTACACAGGTGTTTCAGGAAAAAAATGCAGTAAAGAAAAATGGTGCAAAGATTGCATCGTTTGGTAAGAAAGCACTTATAGTAACAGGTAAGTCATCATCAAAAAAGAATCATTCACTTCAGGATGTTATAGATGTACTTAACGAAAATGCAACGGAGTATGTTATATTTGATGAAGTTCCACAAAATCCGTCTGTTGAGCTTATAATGAAAGCAAGCGAGTTCGGAAGAAATGAGGGGGCAGACTTTGTTATCGGAATAGGCGGCGGTTCGCCGATGGATTCTGCAAAGGCGATAGCACTTATGATACAGAACAGGGATACGACAGAGGAAGTGCTTTACCAGAATTTAGAACTGCGTGCGATTCCGGTTGTTGAAATTCCTACAACCTGCGGAACAGGTTCAGAAGTTACACCGTATGCGATACTTACAAGACATGACAAAAACACAAAACAGAGTATCAGCCATAAGATTTATCCGGAACTTGCCTGCATAGACCCTGAATATCTTGCGGCAGCA
Source organism: Clostridium sp. AF34-13 (assembly GCF_003477845.1). Taxonomy (NCBI): domain Bacteria; kingdom Bacillati; phylum Bacillota; class Clostridia; order Eubacteriales; family Clostridiaceae; genus Clostridium; species Clostridium sp. AF34-13. The sequence continues at coordinate 185,363 of NZ_QUEB01000004.1, read as the reverse complement.
CCGGAAAGTGTTATTAAAAATACTGCTGTAGATGCCCTCGGTCATATGGTGGAAAGTTATTTTAACTCAAAGGCAACTGATTTTAGCAAAATGCTCTGTCAGTATGGAATTTCAGTATGGGCAGAAAATATTCCGGTACTTCTCGGCGAGGAGGCAGACTTTGAAGCATATGATTCGCTTATGCTCGCATCATGTCTCGCAGGAATGGCTATAACCCACACCGGAACATCAATTCCACACGGACTCAGCTATTATCTTACATATAACAAAGACATACCACACGGAAAAGCAGTAGGTTTATTCCTGCCTGGCTATCTTAAAGTCATTCAGAAGGAAATGCCTGACGAGGTAGCAGATTTCCTTGCAGTGCTTGGATTTGATGAATTAGAGCAGTTTGCATTTCTTATAAAACAGCTTCTCGGTGATTATGAGATTACAAAAGAAGATATAGAGAAGATGACGGACGAGATAATGGCAACACCTAGAAAATTAAATGCCGTTCCGTTTAAGGTTACAAGGGAAGATGTAGAGGATATGGCGGCTTATCTGGCTTAAATTTTTGGAAATGGAGAGATACGATGCAGCAGGATGAAATTATTTTGAGAAAAGGGATAGTACATATTCTTGATGGTGAGCTTGGCTATCCCGTTTATTCGGAGCAGCAGCTTGACATTACACCGGATCTTAACGAATTTTTTACCGGGCATATTTTTAAGATAATGTCAGGTGACGATATGAAGAAATGCTATTTTGATGAGGAAAGTTCTGATATTTACAAGCTGCTTAAAGATTTTTCGGAGGACGATTTTATAGATTTCAGCAAGGATATTACAAAAAGACTTTACGATATAATGAACAGCAACCTCGCTATCCCATCGGCTGATCTTGCCGTTTTGTCGTTCAGTCTACACAGCGTTATGTATCTTGCCATTTTAAAAATGAATTATAAAGAGAGTTTTGTTCACATGACGCAGGCAGAGGAGAGCGGTAATGTAAACAGTATTATTAAATACCGCTCGACGCTCCCTGCATCTTCATCAAAACTTTCAGAAGCGGTTATAATAAACCTTGGCGATTATACGGTCAATATAATAGAGAAAAAATATGAGGTAAACGGAGAAAAATGTAATTATCTTTCTGAGCTTTATCTTAACTGCCATGCAGCTATGTCGTCCAAGTCAAAACTTGCTATAGTCACAAAAGCGGTTGAGCAGGTCAATAAAAAGCATTTTGAGGAAGAACCTGTTAAGCAGATGGAGGCTAAACGCATTATAAAGAAAGAAATCGAGGAGACAGGTGCGGTCAATGTAGAAAAGATAAGCGAAAAGCTTTATGGCAAAACTCCTGATATAAAAGAAGAATTTGATGCAAAAATGGAAAAATATCATATGGAAAAAGCCGAAGTAAAACCACAGAGCAGTGCAACGACAAAGAAATTTGAAAAACAGTTTTTAAAGACAGATACCGGAATAGAGATAAATATTCCAATGGAACAGTATCAGGATATAAATCAGGTTGAATTTATATCAAATCCTGACGGAACTATATCGGTTATGATAAAGAATATCAATAAAATATCAACCAGATAAAATTATAGTGATATTGTTTAAATTATGGGATGGCTGATAATTATAAAACAGACCTGGCTAATTATAAAGAGAATTTAGTTTTAAGCGATAAATGATTTTTATTTAAAAAAGTGCAAAATGGATTATTAGAAGAAGATAAGCTAAAAAGAATGGAGAAAAATAATGTTTCGTTTGTGGGCAAAGAAATTTAAAGACAACAGGATGTTAGATGATATTACGATAACCGACCCGTCAAAAGAGAAAAACAGAACAAAAAAGGTGTTTGACAGTCTGGACGAGGTATGCTATACATTTGACCTCGGTCGTCCGATATGGCTTGATAAAAATATAAAAGAATTTAAAAAGATGGATAAAACACGCTTTGACAGTGATAATTTTATCGAGGGAATAGATTTTGACTATCTGGAAATTCATGTTATAGAGGAAGACGAGATTTGGGAGTAAATATTTTCAGAATTGAAAATATTGTAATAAAAAGTGAGTTAGGACAGATTTTGGTGATTTGTATAAAATATAGCTGCTGAATACGGATTTTGTTTTTAAATTATAAACAGGAGGGTGCATATGGCGAAAGTTGTAAGTATAGGAAATCAGAGTTTTGAATCGATACGAGAAAAAGATAATTTTTATGTAGATAAAACATTATTTATAAGAGAATGGTGGGATAGCGATGATGCAGTAACACTTATAACACGCCCACGCCGTTTTGGAAAAACATTAAATATGAATATGCTTGAATGTTTTTTCTCAAACAAATATAAAGACAGAGGGGATTTGTTCGATGGTCTTGAAATATGGAGAGACGAAAAATATCGTGAATTACAGGGAACATATCCGGTGATATTTTTAAGTTTTGCAAGTATAAAACAGGTTAGGTACGATGAGACGGTTATAAAGATAAAAGATGAGCTTATAAGAATATATAATGAATATGATTATATAATGAAAAGTGGTATATATAATGCAAATGAAAAAATGCAATATCAATCTGTGTGCGTTGGCATGAGTGATACTGTGGCGCAGGAGGCATTGAAAAACCTTTCAAATTATCTTAGCCGATATTATGGCAAAAAAGTAATTATTCTTCTTGATGAATATGACACGCCTATGCAGGAAGCATATGTAAATGGTTACTGGGAGGAACTTGTAGGATTTACAAGAAGTCTTTTTAATTCTACTTTTAAGACAAACCCATATTTAGAGCGAGCAATAATGACAGGTATAACGAGAGTATCGAAAGAAAGTATTTTTAGCGACCTCAATAATTTAAAAGTTATCACGGTAACAAGTGATGAGTATTCAAAATGCTTTGGTTTTACGGAAGATGAAGTTTTTGCGGCACTTGAAGAACAGGGACTTTCAAGCGAAAAAGAAAAAGTAAAATTATGGTATGACGGATTTACATTTGGTGAAAGCAGGGATATATATAATCCGTGGTCGATAATCAACTTTCTTGACGAAAAGAAATATAAAACTTATTGGGCAGATTCAAGTTCAAATGGACTTATAAACAGCTTAGTAAAAACAGGCAGTTCGTATATAAAAATAATGATGGAAACACTCCTTAAGGGAGAAACGATAGATGTGCCGATAGACGAGCAGATAGTGTTTTCGGAACTTGATTATTCAGAAGATGCCGTGTGGAGTCTGATGCTTGCAAGTGGCTATATTAAAGTAATATCGTCAGATGAGCTTACAGGTGACCGAAGAAAGGCAGTTGTATATAAACTTGCACTTACAAATTTTGAAATACAGCTTATGTTTGAAAATATGATACTCAGATGGTTCAGTCCTGCAAAAATGGAAACAAATGAGTTTATAAGAGCACTCATAAATGGCGATATAGAATCAATGAATGATTATATGAATGATGTAGCACTAAAAACTTTCAGTTCATTTGACTCAGGAAAACATACATCAGAGAAAAAAGCCCCAGAGAATTTTTTCCACGGCTTTGTACTCGGTCTTATGGTCGACCAGACAGAAAACTATATCATAACCTCAAACCGTGAGAGCGGTTACGGACGATACGATATAATGCTTGAACCGATAGATAAAACAAATGAAAAATATCCGGGCATCGTAATAGAATTTAAAGTAATAAATCCAAGAAAAGAAAACACACTTGAAGAAACAGTCGCATCGGCATTAGAGCAGATAGAAGAAAAGAATTATGATGCAGAGCTTATAAAAAGAGGAGTAAAAGAAGAAAACATTCATCACTATGGTTTTGCGTTTAAAGGTAAAGAAGTGCTGATAGACGGACGGTAACAGTTCAGCCGTAAAAAGAAAAATAAGACACTTCCATATACTTTTGGTCTGATACGGTAGTATTTGAGCATAGTATGTGGAAGTGTCCTTTTTATTAACATAAAAAACACTCCGTGAGGATGTGCATTTTGCGGAAAAGAAATAAATGCTACGAATTCTGCTCAGGCGACAAAGAGTCACAAGCGACTCTTTTTTTGTGGAAAAAGTTGACAAATATTCTTAACTGGCATAAAATATGCTTGTTAAGAATATTTTCATAATTTCATATCAATATTTAAGAAATGAAAACAAACATATTGAAAATACCAACACAGAAAGGAGACAAAAAAGATGAAAAAACAAAAAAATTACAGAAAGGTGGCTGCTGTCGGCAGATATTTTGCGATGGCTTTTGCGGTGGTGCTTTTATGTATGATATCGCAGAGCATATCAACGATACACGCCGATGCAAAAGTGACATTTGACATTACGGCTGACGGTGTGTTAAAAGGGATTGACGGCACGGCGGCAGTGATAAAAGTGCCTGATGGGGTTAAGGAGATAGATGGCTATGCTTTTTCGGGAAATAAAACGATAGAACAGATTATACTGCCCGATTCAGTACAAAAACTGCCACATTCATGTTTTGCTGAGTGCTCTAATCTTGCTGTTATAAATATGCCAAACAGTATTAAAGAGATAGGTGACTGGGCATTTCATGGCTGCAGCAGTCTGCAGATGATAGACCTTTCTAAGACAAAGATATAAAGTATAGGTGACTCGATGTTTTGGTCATGTGCTAATCTGACGGAGGTTAAGCTGCCTGACAGTATAAAAGTAATTGCAAAAAGTTCATTTGCATATTGTGGAAAACTTGGTAAGATAAATTTTCCGGAAGGGCTTCGCTATATAGGGGATAGTGCTTTTGACCACACATCTGCATTAAATACTGTTGAACTTCCAGAGAGTCTTCGCTATATAGGAAGTGGCGCATTTGGTTATAGTGGTTTAAAAGGAACACTTATAATTCCGGCGGGGATTGCAAATTTGCAGAGCTATACATTTGCAATTTGTCCTGGATTAAGTGTAGTAAAAATTACTGATGGAACAAAATATATAAACAGTTATGCACTGGATTTAAGAGACCGTTTGGGTGGATCTTCACATAAAACATATTTTATTCCGCCATCTGTAGATTATTTTAATGATACTAGCTTAACTTGTGCAGAGGAACATACTATTTATGGAATAAAAGGTTCATTTGCTTCAAATGCAACAAAGATAAAAGAGGAGTGGAAATTTCAGGAAGTAGCATATAATTCAAAAGTCGTATTTGATGCAAGCGGTGGTACGGTTTCTGAAACTTCAAAGGAGCTTGTTAAGGGACAGGGATTTGGTCTGCTCCCTACACCAAAGCTTGCAGGCTGGACTTTTAAGGGTTGGTATTCCGATGATAAATTTAAGAGAAAGGTCGTGAGCACAACAATAGTAAATAAAGACAATTATACACTTTATGCAAAGTGGGAGAAAGAAGAAAAGACAGAGCTTGTCTATCAGGGAGATGACTCTGACTTTGTTATTGAGGACGGCGTGCTTGAAAAATATCAGGGAAATGAACCTGTTGTTATCATACCTGATACAGTAAAAGAGATAGGATATGGAGCATTTGCTGGAAATAAAACAGTGTTAAAAGTTATTATGCCTGACAGTGTTGAAAAGATGGATAAAGCTGTATTTGATGGATGTGAAAATCTTATGCAAATCAGATTTTCACACAGTTTAAAGGAGATACCGGCACATACTTGTTCAGGCTGTTTGGCATTAGAAAAGGTAATCATTCCTGAGGGAGTTATAACTATAGGTGATTGTGCATTTAATTCCGGAGATATTCCTATGAGTTATTCGGAGATTAAATTTCCAGAAACATTAAAATCTATTGAAATGGATGCATTTAGAAATAATGACAGTGTTACAAAGATAAGTCTTCCTGATGGGCTTGAGTCAATAGGAACATGTGCGTTTGCAAAGAATACATCACTTGTAAAAGTGTCTTTTGGTGACGGTATTACAGAACTTTCGGAGGGTGTGTTTGCAGGAGATACAATTTTAAAAAATGTCGCATTGCCATATGGATTTGAGAGTATAGGAAGATTTGCTTTTGAGGAAGATGGAAGAATTGAAGAACTTTATATTCCTGAGACAGTGGAAAACATCCAGAGTTCTATGCTTAGAGATGTAAAATCAACTGTAACTATATATAGTTCAAGACATGATGCGTCAGGTGATAACAGTGCAGCATATGATTATGTTGAGTCTGTTAATTCACAGGGCGGCGATTTGAAATGCAAATTTTCAGAAGTTCAGATGGGAACAGTTTCTTTTGACTTAACTACGGCTGGTACAGGCTATGCTGATAAAACTAAGGCGATAGGTCACGAGTACGGTTCACTTCCTGTGCCTGAAAAAGACGGATATGATTTTGTCGGCTGGAGTGAGAGTGCTGACGGCAATAATATTATTACTGCATTTGACAGGTTAAAGACTCCGACAGTTACGCTCTATGCCATCTGGAGTAAGCAGGTGACGGAACAGGAGGGAACACCGACGAGAATTCCTTTAAGCGAGGAAGAACAGGAAAAAGATATTGTTTATACAGAGATAAATTCTGTTGCAGATTTCATTAAGATAAGAGAAAATCTTAGCGGCAATTATAAACTTATGAGCGATATTGACCTTTCAAAAGTTACAAAAGATGATAAAAATGTAGGAAAACTTGGCTGGATTCCTTTTGGATATGGTACTGACGGAAAGTGGCAGGGCTCATTCAGCGGTATATTTGACGGAAACGGTCACAGTATTTCGGGACTTACAATGAAAGGAAATACTGACGGTTCAAAAAATGGCGAGACACCTTATACTTCAACTGGTCTGTTTGGCAGAGTTGAGGGTGGAAAGCTGAAAAATGTAAACATAAATGATGCAGATATCACAGTAAGCAATGCCGCTACAGGATGTTGTATCCACACGGGAATACTTGCCGGATTTGTTGACAGTGACGAGGAGACAGGTGCAAATGCTTCTGTAGAGAATGTAAGTGTAAGCGGAAAAGTTATCTTCTCATCACCGAAACAGACAGTCGAGAAAAACCTTGCAGTCGGCGGAATTATAGGATATGCAGGAAAGGCAGACATAACAAATTGCACAAACAACGCATTTGTGGGCTATGAGTCAAAAGAACAGGAAATGCCTGTAAATCCTACATCGAGATTTCTTGGTGGAATTACGGGATATTTGCAGCGTGGAAATATCACATCCTGTGTAAATAAGGGAAATGTTGTATCATACCGCTGTTATTTTGGAAATTATAATGCAGGTGGAGATATTATAGACAGTGCGTTGAGCGGACTTAATTGCTACAATGCTTCAGGCGGAATATGCGGTGTTGCCGCACAGGACGGACTTATACAGAAATGCTACAATATTGCAAAGGTTGACACTTATACAAGCAATACATATTCATTGTTCGACTTTACAACAAATTCATATTCAAACACTATGTCAGGCGGAATATGTGGAGCATTATATCTCAGCACGCAGGTAAAAAACTGCTACAATACAGGTGACATACACAGTTATGTAAACAGAGATACTACTATAGTTTCACCTGATGCGGGGGATAGTATTTTTGACTCAATTATGAAGAAACTTGACGAGATGACACCGACAGTGCCGTTCCAGAACGCGATAGCATATGCAGCCGGAATTGTGGGCTACTCGACTGGTTCATCTTCCGGACCTGTTGCATATTGTTTTAACACAGGTAAGATACAGGGCGATAACAAGCATACATACCCTATACTCTGCGGTTCAGTGCCGGTATTCTACTCAGTATATGAACAGCAAAAGGATTTAGAGGGCAACGACCTCTATACAAGGGGAGCAGAGTCATGTGATGACAAGAACTCAACAACAACAGCAAGAACAACTGATGAGTTAAAATCAGAAGATGCGTTCAGAGGTTTTGATTTCACAAATGTGTGGGTATCTGCCGAGGAGACTGGACTTTCATATCCTCAGCTTTATGACAATATGGAAAATGAGATAACAGATGTGAAATATCAGGCAGACGGACTTAAGACAGAGTATAAATATGGTGAAAAACTTGACCTCTCAGGACTTAAGATATCGTACAAATTAAACGGAAAGACCATCACAAAGACCGTTCCTGATGACAAGGAATGTGATTATGACAGATTTAAAGAGGGTACGCAGAAGATAACAATAAATTATTGCAATGTGCCATACACATTTAATGTAAAAGTGGCAGAGAAACTTTATAAGGTAATATTCACCGACAGTGACGGAAAGACAGTTATTGCCGAACAGGAATTAAAGAAAGGGCAGGATGCCACGGCTCCTGAAGCACCTGCAAAAGAGGGCTATGAATTTACCGGCTGGGATAGAAGCTTTACAAATGTGACAAGAGATATAGTTGTAAAAGCAGTCTATACAAAACTTTATAAAGTAACATTTAAGTCAAAAGACGGTCAGACGGAACTTAAGGTTCAGTATGTAAGAAGCGGTGAAGCGGCAGAGGCACCGGAAGCACCTGAAATAGAGGGTTATACATTCTCACGCTGGAGTGATGACTTTACAAGTGTTTATCGTGATATGGTGATAACAGCTTACTATGACATAATAGCCACACCGAAACCGACAAAAACACCTGCACCGACAAAAACACCTGCACCGACAAAAACACCTGCACCGACAAAGACTCCAAAACCGACGAGTACACCAAAGCCGACGAAAACACCTAAACCGACGGCGACAGTAAAACCAACAGGTACAGCGTCACCAAATGAAAGCTCAAATCCGGATGAGACAGTAAAACCAACGGAAACACCGGCTCAGACGGTGACACCTACAAAAAATCCAAATGCCACGGCATCACCAACAAAAACACCGCTTAAGAAAAATCAGACAGTAAAACCTGTCAAAAATAACAAAAAGTCGGATGCTGCATCTTACAAAGTAACAGATGTAAAGAAGAAAACCGTAACATACAGTAAGACAAAGACAACATCCAAAAAAGCGGTAGTACCTGATACGATAACCGTAAACGGCACAAAACTTAAAGTAACGGCGGTAGGTGCAAGTGCATTTGCAGGAAATAAAAAGATAAAAACCGTAACATTAGGAAAGAACATAACAAAGATTGGTACAAAGGCATTTTACAAAGCAAGAAATCTCAGTCAGATAACAGTAAATGGAAATACCATAAAATCAATCGGAAAGAATGCTTTCAGCGGAGTAAAGAAAAACTGTAAGATAACAGTTCGGGCAAAAGATAAGAAACAGTACAACAAAATTGTCAAGCTGATAAAGAAAGCAGGGGCAAAGAAAGTTAAGTTTGCTTACAAAAAGAAGAAATAGGGCTTCGCTGACAAAGATAAGGCTTTTGATACGGAAGTTAGAAATTGCGAAAAATAAACTTTAAATGATTAAGCAAGGAGTAGCATACTAAGAAAATCAACAGTGTGCTGCTCCTTTACTAACATATAGAAAAATGCTCGTAATGTAGAGTGGCTGCCAAGACAAAATGCTGGTTTTGCCCTTTTATATTATGGGGCAAGGTAAGATTGATGCTGTCTGACAAATTATGCACTATAGACTGGCTGCTGTGTTTTACATCATTAAAATTTTTAATATTTTATCTAAAATCACGAAAATGATAATGGAAAATAAACAAAATTTTGTCTAAAGTTTTCAAATCTTATCAAATCTCATTATTTTGGGATTTTTATCGTGAAAAGTACACAAAAAATAAGGGACAATATGTGAAAAATACAGATTGAAATAAGTAAATATAATTGTTATTATCTCAAAAAAGAAATATTGATTTTTAAATACAAACAAAATATAATGAAAGGAAGAAAAACATTTATGGGGAAGATTGATGTAGCGACAAAACAATATATGTCGCATGAAAATGTAATTGCAGAAATTGGGGAAATGAATACGGAAATAAAAAATGCAATTATTGCGGCAGATGATAAAACACAGTATGATATTTATGCAAAGAGATTACTTGCACAAAAAAGCATACTTGCAAACATATTAGTAAAAACTGTGGCTGAATTTAAGGATATGGATCCAAGTGAAGTGGAAAAATATATTGAGGGTGAGCCGGAAATTGGGATTATCCCGATAGAGCCGGGGGTGACAAATGTGCAAAAAACAGATGAACAGGGACAGAGAATAACAGGTTTTAATACGGAAAATGCTGAAATCAATGAGGGCATGATAAGATTTGATATAGTTTTTTATGTCAGGATACCATCAACGGATAATGAAGAAAACAGATTATTGAAGATTATAGTAAATGTAGAATGTCAAAAAGATGAACCAACAGCATATAGCATATTAAACAGGGCAATCTTTTATGTGAGCAGACTTATATCATCACAAAAAGAAAGAGATTTTGCAAATTCAAACTATGATGACATAAAACAGGTATTCAGCATATGGGTTTGTATGAATATGAAATATAACAGTATGACACATATTCATCTTACGAAAGACGAAACATTAAAGCCATATGAATGGAAAGGAAATCTTGATTTATTAAATATCGTGATGATAGGGATAACAAATGAACTTCCGGAAAAAGACGAGCGATATGAACTGCATCGTTTGATTTGTGCATTGCTTTCAAATCAAGTACAAGGAAATCAAAAATTTGATATTCTTGAGAAAGAGTATAATATTCCGACCAATACAGAGTTAAGAGAGGATGTGAGTGTTATGTGTAATCTGAGTTTAGGAATAGAAGAAAGAGCAGAGGCAAGAGGTGAGAATAAAAAAAGTGAAAAGGTTGTTATGAATATGTATAAAAAAGGTTATACGACAGAACAGATAATGGATATTGTGGAGTTGGGTGAGGAAGAAATAAAGGATATTATAAAAGCTAATTTACAAGCTGTCAAATAAAAAATCATACCAGTCTTGACAACTTAATAGCACAGGTATATACTATATTTAATTTCAAGGCGGGGTGCGATTCCCCACCGGCGGTATTTTCGTATTTGATGAATAAGCCCGCAAGCCTTTACAGGCATGATTTGGTGAGATTCCAAAGCCGACAGTATAGTCTGGATGAGAGAAATTAGATATACAGTTTATGTATAATATTTATTTTGATAGTATCAGATTTGATTATATTAAAATATCTTATAGAATTTATCTTATAAAAACCTTGAAATTTTTCAGGGTTTTTCTTTTTTATGTATAGTAAAATGCTTGTTCAGAAAAACCCCGTAAAAATTACAAAAGTGTGCATACTTTTTGATACATAAATACGAACACTTATGTATTTGTTATATGTTGGAGAATGTATGGTATGGAAAAAGTTATTTTTAATACTATACATAAAAAGTGTGCATAAATGGAGGTATATATGGATGAAAAGTATATGCGGCGTGCTATAGAACTTGCCGCAAAAGGTGTCGGAAAGGTTTCTCCTAATCCTCTTGTCGGAGCAGTTATAGTTAAGGACGGCAAAGTGATAGCAGAAGGCTATCATGCAAAATACGGTGCTCTTCATGCAGAGAGAGATGCTTTTTCAAAGTTAAGAGAGAGTGCAAAGGGAGCGGATATGTATGTGACATTGGAACCGTGCTGTCACTATGGAAAACAGCCGCCCTGCACACAAGCGATTATCGAGAATGGCATTAAAAATGTTTATGTTGGTTCTGATGACCCAAATGAGCTTGTTGCGGGAAAAGGCATAAAGCAGCTTAAAGATGCCGGTATAAATGTTGTGACAGGAGTTTTGAAATCAGAGTGTGATGCTCTAAATCCCGTGTTTTTCTACTACATAACCCATAAAACACCATATGTCGTGATGAAATATGCGATGACGCTCGATGGAAAAACGGCGTGTGACAATGGCGAAAGCAGATGGATAACCTCAGAAACGGCTAGAGAAAATGTGCAATATACTAGAAATGCACTTAAAGGAATAATGGTGGGTGTAGGAACTGTTATCAATGATAACCCAAATCTCACCTGCCGTATTGATGGAGGTGTAAATCCCGTCCGTATAATATGTGACAGCAATTTGAGAACACCAAAAGATTGCAACATCGTTAGGACTGCATTTGAAGTTCCAACTATCATAGCTACTGTTTCAGAAGATGAAAAACTTATTAAATTTTTTGAACAGCAGGGGATAGATGTCCTAAAGACAGCAAAACAGGATAACAGAGTTGACCTTTGTGACCTTATGTTAAAACTCGGTGAGAGAAAAATAGACGGCTTGCTGCTTGAGGGCGGTGGAACATTAAATATGAATGCATTAAAAGCAGGAATAGTAAATCACATTCAGGCATATATAGCACCAAAAATATTTGGCGGGAGTGGCATATACAACCCGGTGAAAGGTGAAAGCGTGGCGGTTCCGTCAGAGGCATATATATGTAAAAATATGAATATTACGCATATAGGTGATGATATTCTTATAGACTGTGATATTTAAAAGGCTGTTATGAAAACAAAATAATGAGTTTTAAACATATATAAGATATGTTTAAATAGTTAAAAACAGAAAGAAGTGATTAAAATTTTTACCGGAATAGTTGAGGAAACAGGGAAAATAGAATCGGTTGCAAATGGTAATAAATCTGCCATTATTACTATAATTGCAGACAAAGTGCTTAAAGGCACTAAAATCGGTGACAGCATAGCGGTGAACGGAGTGTGCCTTACGGTTACTTCAATAAGCGGAAATAAATTTACGGCTGATGTTATGGCTGAGACGATAAGACGAAGTTCTCTTGGTACTTTAAAACATGGAAGCAAAGTCAATCTTGAACGGGCGATGGCAGCTGACGGCAGATTTGGCGGTCATATAGTGTCGGGTCATATTGACGGCACAGGAGTTATACGCTCACTGGAGCGTGAGGATAATGCCGTATGGGTTGAGATAGAGACACCTGACAAACTGCTCAAATATATTGTTGAAAAGGGTTCTATTGCAATCGATGGCATAAGTCTCACGGTGGCAAAACTTACGGATGACAGTTTTTCGGTATCGGTGATACCACACACTGGTGAGGAGACAACACTTCTTGCCAAGAAACCGGGGGATATTGTAAATCTTGAGAATGATATAGTAGGAAAATATGTTGAGAGACTGATGAATTTTAACACTTCACAAAAATCACCGTTTGACAACAAAACTGACAGAAGTACAAATAGTAAAATAACAATGGATTTTCTTGCCGAAAACGGCTTTTGATACTATGCATAAAAATGTATGCAGAAAGAGAGGTTTAAAATGGATAATAAATTTAATAGTATTGATGAGATTTTAGAGGATATAAAAAACGGCAAAATAGTAGTCATGATAGATGATGAGGACAGAGAAAATGAGGGCGATGTAATATGTGCCGCTGAGTTTGCCACAAATGAAAATGTAAACTTTATGGCAAGTTACGCAAAAGGACTTATCTGTATGCCAATGTCTGAGGAATATACCGAAAAGTTTTTGCTGCCACAGATGTGTGAAGTAAACACGGATAATCACTGTACGGCATTTACTGTTTCAATAGACCATGTTGACACAAAAACCGGTATTTCGGCATATGAGCGTTCAATAACGGCAATGAAGTTTGTTGAGGATGATGCAAAGCCGTCTGATTTCAGAACACCGGGTCATATGTTCCCGTTAAAAGCAAAGAAAGGCGGTGTTTTGGAGAGAAACGGTCATACCGAAGCTACGGTGGATATTGTAAGACTTGCGGGACTTAAGCCAGTCGGACTTTGCTGCGAGATAATGAAAGATGACGGAACAATGGCAAGAACACCTGACCTTGTGGAGTTTGCAAAAAAACATGAACTTAAAATAGGAACGATAGCAGATCTTGTGCAGTACAGAAAAGAACATGAGGTTCTCGTGGAATGTGTTGCAAAAGCAAAGATGCCTACAAGATACGGTGAATTTACAATTTATGGTTATGTAAATAAATTAAACGGTGAACATCATGTTGCCCTTGTAAAAGGTGACATAACGGACGGTAAACCAGTTCTTTGCAGAGTACATTCAGAGTGTCTTACGGGAGATGCTTTAGGCTCTGCAAGATGTGACTGCGGCCAGCAGTATGACGCTGCGATGAAGATGATAGCAAAAGAGGGCAGAGGAGTATTGCTCTATATGCGTCAGGAGGGCAGAGGAATAGGACTTATAAATAAGATAAGAGCCTATGAACTTCAGGATAAAGGGCGTGATACGGTCGAGGCAAATCTTGAACTCGGATTTCCGGAAGATGCGAGAGATTATACGATAGGAACGCAGATACTTGTAGACCTCGGTATCCATGAACTTAAACTTATGACAAACAATCCGTTAAAGGTTTACGGACTTGCGGGTTACAACCTTAAGATAGTAGAAAGAGTCCCTATTGAAATGGAACCCGGCAAATACGATATGTTCTATCTTAAAACGAAAAAAGAGAAGATGGGACACCTGCTAAATATATGATATAAGTATTATCATTTCGCTAAGAAAATAATTAATTATAGAAATTTAGATATTTGCATAATTAACATAGCATATAAATAGTTTCGCAATCACTTAATCATCTATTATAAAAATTAAAGATAAGGAGATAAAAATTATGAGAACATTAGAGGGAAATTTAGTTGCAGCAGAAGGAATGAAAGTTGGTATTATTGGAGCGAGATTTAATGAATTTATCGTTTCCAAACTTATCTCAGGTGCAAGAGACGGTCTTGTGCGTCACGGTGTTGAGGATGACAATATCACATTTGCATGGGTACCGGGAGCTTTTGAAATTCCTGTTATTGCTAAGAAAATGGCTATGTCAGGAAAATATGATGCCGTTATATGTCTTGGTGCTGTTATAAGAGGTGCAACAAGCCACTATGACCTTGTGTGCAATGAAGCTGCAAAGGGAATTGCAAGTGTATCACTTGAATCAGGGATACCGGTACTTTTCGGTGTTGTCACAACAGACAATATTGAGCAGGCGATAGAGAGAGCCGGAACAAAGGCAGGAAACAAAGGCTATGACTGTGCACTTAGTGCTATTGAAATGGCAAATTTGACAAAACAGTTATAATCATCTAAAATACCCATAGTTATTATTGTTTAAATTTTTCACACCAAAGATTTGTGTCTGTGCACACTTGACACAAACTTGATTAAAAAATATGTGCAGAAATGAGGAATAAAATGTTTCAAAATTTATATCCCAGTGAGGATTATGACTCGGCGTACCAAATAGACTATGAGGGTTTTTATGATAAGGGTTATCGAGGAATACTCTTTGATGTTGACAATACTCTGGTGGAGCATGACCAGCCGGTTACGCTTCCTGCTATCGAGTTGTTTGAAAATCTCAAGGAGATGGGTTTTAAAACATGTATCATATCAAATAACAAGGACTATAGGGTGAAGCCGCTTGCTGATGCATTAGAGTCTGAGTATGTATATAAAGCCGGAAAGCCATCAAAAGCAGGCTATGAAAAGGGTATGGAGATTATGGGAACAAACCGTGAAAATACTCTTTTTATAGGCGACCAGATTTTTACAGACATCTGGGGGGCAAATAAAGCAGGTATTCATTCAATACTTGTAAAACCGATAGCAAAGCATGAAGAAATTCAGATAGTGCTTAAACGCAAGTTAGAAAAGATAGTACTTGGCGAATACAATAAGACAAAAAGAAAGGCTCAGGCTTAGCATAATAACTGTTTAAGGCTTAATAAAAAAGAGCAAAACCAGCTTAACATACAAAAATATAAAGAGATAGAAAAACATAGTATAATATTGCTTTTCTATCTCTTTTTGCCTGCCATATATAAAGTATTAGGCAAGATAGTATTCTGCGGTATCAGTTAAATACAAAATTTTTATATCAAACATAGTGAAAATATTTATATATATTATGTATTATACAATATGCAGAAATCTCTCTACTTTTGCTGATATTATCCACGGTGCCGGCTGCTGCTTGAACATATTATTACTTTCTAAGGTTGATACACTTACCTGTATTATCTCAGGATTTATTATGCCAAAGGGTTCTAAAGTATTTTTTATACCTGCTGCCACTGTAAAATCAAGTGTATAGATTACTATACGGACTTTTGGATTTACCCTTATAAAATAATCGAGTTCCTGATCCATGCTTGCAGATGCTACCATAAAAATAACATCCGGTACGGGACAGTCTTTCATGGTTTTCTCATCGACATGGTCGACAATATTTATATTGTGCAGACAGAAGTGTTCGATATTGTCCTCAAGAGTGTTTCTGTCTGCACTGCTGTACTCAACGGCTGTAACATTGCCCTCAGATGCGAGCATAGCTGCTTCTATGGCGATACTCTCTCCACTTATAACACAGATATTATCCTGTGGTGCTATAGTCATTTTATTTAGAATGATAGAACGTATCTCACTTCCTACATAATGTATAGAGCCTTTTTGGAAAAGCTCATTTGAAAGTCCTATCTTTGCCGTATTTCTTGCGGCTTTATTGATTATCAGCATACCTGCTGATGCATTTATGCCACGGTTTATCATATCGGAAACCTTTTTGTGATAGATTTTGCCAATGGGGACATTGCCTTCGTTAAACCATACCTCACAATCACCTAGTCCTGCGTTCCAAAGACGATAAAATATATCATCATCGCCAGCCTTTGTAAAGACGAGTGTTGTCCTGTGGGCTTCGACTGTTGGAACAACATTTTTATTTTTTCTTGTAATATCAAGAATTTTTACATGTTCAAGGTCGATAAGTGTACCGTTTGAAAAAAAGTTAAGCCATGCAAGAATCGTTTCATTTGAAAAAGTGTTATTATCCATACCTTAAATTCACCTCATTGATATTTAATTTGAAAATTGATATTTAATTTGTGACAATTTTATAGTATAATCATATGATGTTAGGGTCAAAAGTAGATAGCAATGCATGTTTATGTACAGACCTATATCTGGTGGCTGCCTAAACATCATCATGTAATCATGAGAAAATATGAATAATGTATAAATTTCTCATGATTGGTAAGTTTGATTATTTTACAAAGCTGTATAATATCTGTAAATTTAAGAACTATTATACCACAGATTTGTAATGCTATAAACCCTGTTTTTAGGGTTAATATTGATAATGTTTAAAACATCTGCCAAAGCTGATGGAAAAATAGCCGGTGATTTAACATTAACCGGCATAAAATTAAAATAACCGGAGGATACGGATAATGAGTGAAAAAGTTGAAATGTGGGATATTTATGATAAAGATAAGAAAAGAACCGGACGCACGATGAAAAGAAATGACTGGTCTCTTGAGGATGGAGAATACCATCTTACGGTTCTCGGTGTCATAAAAAGACCTGACGGAAAGTTTCTTATAACAAAGCGTGCAATGGATAAGGCATGGGCACCGGGCTGGTGGGAAATATCAGGCGGAGCAGCTATGGCAGGAGAGGACTCAGAGGATGCAATAAAGAGAGAAATCCTTGAGGAAACGGGGCTTGATGTAAACGGTGCCAAAGGCGGCTTTTTATTCTCATACCACAGGGAAAATCCGTCGGAGGGTGATAATTATTTTGTAGATGTTTACAGATTTGAAATGGATTTTACTGATTCAGATATAAAACTTCAGGATGCAGAGACAAAAGATTTTATGATAACCGATGTAAATAAAATTAAAGAATTTGCAAATGAGGGAATATTTTTACATTATGACAGCATTAAGGAGGCTTTTGAGTAGATATGCGTTACTATTATCCTGATTATTTTAAAGATTTTGTCTGTATTGGAGGAAAAGCCTGTTCAGACAGTTGTTGTCATATATGGCAGATTACCGTTGACAAAAAAACACTTAGAAAGTATAAACATGTTACCGGTGAACTGGGAAAGCGTATGGCAGAGAAGATAGACCAAAAGACCGGAGATATATGTCCACACGGTGAGGAAAACAGATGCGAATTTTTAAACGAGGACAATCTCTGCGACATTGTTGCTAAGCTTGGTGAGGATTACCTTTGTGAGACTTGTTATACGCATCCGCGTCATGAAGAGGTATATCCTGATGTGAGAGAGCGTTCACTTGCGATAACCTGTCCGATAGCGTGCAGACAGCTTCTGGAGAGAAAAGAGCCGGTACGGATAATTTATGAAGACACTGATGAGCCGGGCGATAAAGACAAGAAATTTGACTATGAACTTTTTGATGTTTTACTTAAAACAAGAGACAATCTTTTGAAATTACAGCAGGACAGAGAACTTACAATTTCACAGAGGATGGCTCTCTCTCTCGGAATATCACATGATATAGAAAGACGCATAAGAGCAAAAAGTTTAAGGAATAAAAATACCGGATTTTTAGATAAGCTGTTTGCAAAGAAAAATAGTTTTACTGATGAGGAATTAGGGGATATTGAAAAAATATTAAAATATTATAAAAAGTCAGATGCATTTGAAAAAATGTGCAAAAATATCGAAAAGAGCGAGGAGTCTGACTGGTTTATGTTAGATGACGAGGAGGATAAGAAAAAAATACTCAGCGATATGATATTTACGCTTTGTACTATGGAAGCATTAAAACCTACATGGATTCCGTATCTTCAGAGTGTCCTCAATATAAGGCAGCAGATGGATAACAAGGAATATCTTGAGTCATATAAAGAATTTGAAGCAGTCACGGATGATATTGAGATAGAGCAGTTACTTTTTTATTTCACATATGTTTACTGCTGTCAGTCAGCTTATGACGGAGCACTTCTTGCCAAGATAAAGATGGCTGTTGTCAACACGCTTATCATAAAGGAATTGTGGTTTATGTGCTGGCTTGAAAATGATAAGACTCTTACAATGGAGGACAAGGTTGAATATGCCCATTGGTTTGTGAGGGAGGTCGAAAACTCCGATGAAAATATGGAACAGTGGGACAGCCTTATGCAGAGAAATCCAAGATTTTCACTTGATAATATTTTTAAGCTGCTGTAAAAATGATAAATTCTATTATAAAAATAACAGTCAGATATAAGACTAAATATTTTTAAAATGTTTATATTCGTTTGAAAAAGGTATGCAGACCAGGATTTGCATTTACCTGTAAGAAGTGGTAAATTTAACTGGTCTGTTTATGATGACTGGTGTAAAAGTTCAGATATTACCCCATCTGTTCTTGTTGAAGTCAGAGGGTATAAAGATTTGGCTGAATCGGTAGATTATATGGAAAAGAACCATATATATCCGTTCAAATAAAAAAGAGCAAAACCAGCGTTTTGCTTTTTAATAAAAAATATGAGGTGAATTATGATTTCTAGTGGTATGGTTAATTTGATAATGCAGATGGCGGTTCTCGGTTTTGTGATACCGTTCGTCTTTATTCTGGCATGGAAAGTAAGGACTAAAAAAAGTATAGTTCCGTCATTTGTGGGCATGGGAGTATTTCTTTTGTTTACTTTCTGTTTTGAGTCTGTTCCTAATATGATATTTCTACATACTAAAAATCCAATTTCGGAGTTTATAACCGGAAATGCCATTGCTTATGCATTATATGTAAGTCTGATGGCAGCAGTTTTTGAGGAGGCGGGAAGATTTGTCGCTTTTAAGTTTTTCCTTACTAAACACACAGACGATAATGAGACAGCTATATCATATGGTCTTGGACATGGAGGTATTGAGTGTATAATAGCACTTGGTATTACACAGCTTCAATACTATGCCTATGCTCAGCTTATAAATCAAAATAAAATTGACACAGTCATAAATACATTGCCTGACAAGGCTTCAAAGACCGCAATGACGGAACTTATAAATGCAATAAAGGATATGACTCTTAGTGAAAGCCTGCTTGCAGGTGGACAGAGATTTTTCATAATGTTTTTGCAGGTAGCACTGTCTGTCCTTGTGTTTAAAGCCGTCAGGGAAGTTAATAACAACCGTTATATCGCTATTGCGATAGTATTACATACGTTGGGAAATATACCGGCGGCACTTTACCAGAGGGATGTGTGTCCGAGACTCGGTTCTGAACTGTTTTCAATAGCATATTCTATCGTGGTATGCATTTTTGCTTACAATGTATATAAGAGTCTGCCGAAAAAGAAAACTGTAAGCAAAGAAAAAGATTTTGATATTGCAGGAAAGAAACTCGGATGAAATACCGTGAGCGGCATTAAAAATATCTGTAAAATATTTTTGAGAAGGTATGTCAAAATAGTTTGTTGGAAAACAGATGTCAAAAATTAAGAATTTTGTAAAAAACATGTAAGGTTCACACATTGACAAAAACGGCAGAATACAGTTATTATAGTAGCTGGTGCATATTGACTCTTTAAATTCAGATATTTAAGGCAGAAATATTTTGGTGCATTATTTTAAATCAAAAAAAATTGGAAGGTTTGTAAGATGTTATATAGATATTTTAGATTTAACAAAAAAAGAGTGGTGGTATTTGCAATACTTCTTATAATTATATTGAGCATACAGGTATTTCTTACCGGTTCTCTTATGTCAGAACAGTCAGTTACTACTGAGGCTGGTAATACAAACAGTGCCGTTATAGGAATTATTGACAACGAAGAGATAATAAGGCAGAAATTTTCATTTAACAGAAAGGTTGTGCTTTCACGTTTTGTTTTAAGTTTTGGTTCATTTGAGAGAAATGATGTTGGGGATACACTTCATATCCAGATGACAGATGGAAATAATAATATTGTATATAATACAGATATTTCAGTTGATAAGATTAAGGCAAATCAGGACTATCCGATAAAGATGGATAATACAGTTACGATTCCTAAGGGTGTTACCTGCTGTATAAGAATAACTTGCAGTTCTAAGGAAAATTCATATGCGGCAATTCCTACATTGAATACGACAAATCGTACTAATCCAAATACTTATATGTCAACACTTAAAATGCAGACACATGCAAAATCACTTAACATCCGTTATACATACCGTTTCAGGCAGGTGTACCCGCTGATTGTTATGTTGATTGAAATATTGATATTGTTTGTATTATGTTTCGAACATATATCAGATATGGCTGCTGTTTACAGAAAGAGATATTTAAGAGAACTTAAAAAGAAAAAACAGCGTGAAAATACAGCCGGGAACGGTGAGCAGAAAAATGACAAAACTAAAAGTCAGGATGCCAAGATTAAATATTCTAAAAAGGCAATGTTTGACAAGGAAAATGATAAGAAGAAAAAGGCATATATTAAAAAGCATAATAAAAAACAGGAGTATGGCAAAAAACATACAGTTAGTGTTAAAGGCATTGCAAAATGGTGTCTTGCACACAAAAAATTTATTGTCATTGTACGAAAAGCGGCATTTGTCTTAAATCCGCTTATCGTATTTTTAATGCTTGAGTCAATGAACGGTTCGCTTGAACTTATGCGTCCGGGTGTGTGGCCGTTTACATGGCTGTTACTGTTTTCAATCGAGCTTCTGATATATGGTATATGCCGCAGGGCATCACTTTCAATGCTCATACTTAACTTTGTGATGTTCCCTATCGGTCTTGCAAACCTGTTTATTATGAATGTACGAGGAACACCTTTTTTACCGGCTGATATACTTGGCGTGGCGACTGCAACAGAGGTTGCTGACCATTATACATTCAGCTTATCACCGGCACAGTTTATAATAGTTCCGGCATTCTTTATATGGAATTTGTTTGTTTTCAGGATAGCAATTAAAAAACAGCCGAAAGAAACTCTTAAGATTAATATAATAAGAAGAGCTGTTCCCGTTTTTGCCGGAATGATTTTGATAGGTATAATGTATAATACTCCTATTCTTGAGGCGTGTAAGATTACTGATGATGTCTGGAATAAAGTGGGTTCATGCCAGAAAAACGGATTTTACATGAATTATTTTATAAACCTGCATTATCTTAAGGTTTCAAAACCTGCCGGATATTCACAGGAAAAGGCAAAAAAGATAATAGCTGAAACAAAAAAAGATAATATTACATCGGTAGAGGAGACTTCATCGAGAAAGGTTATCTCAAACAGTGACTTTAAGACCAATACGACTCTTAATGGCAAAAAGCCTAACATTATCTATATAATGAATGAGAGTCTTGCGGATTTTTCAAAAATAGGAAAAGTTAATTATAACAGAGATCCATTAGAGTTTATACACAGCATGAAAGATAATACTATATCAGGTCTTGATTATGTATCTGTTTTTGGAGCTGGTACAAGTAATTCTGAATTTGAAGCCATGACGGGAAATACAATGAAATTTTTCCCAAGTGGATGTAATGTTTATCAGCAATTTATGCACGACTCAACATATTCGATTTCACAGTATTTAAAGACTCTCGGATATGATTGTGATGCGATACATCCAAGTAGTGCTAAGAACTGGAACAGAATAGCGACCTACAACAGTATGAAGTTTGACAAGTTCATATCTATAGATGACTTTAAAAACCCTGAGTATATACGCTATATCAGTGATAAAGAAAGTTATAAAAAGTTGATAGAACTTTATAACAAGCGTGATAAGAGTAAGCCTTTATTCTTGTTTAATGTAACTATTCAGAATCATGGAGGTTATCTTACAAATACAAACTGGAAAGAACCGGTAGAGGTTGAAGGCAAGTATTATACGGAAACAAATGAATATCTTTCTTCGACGAAAGAGTCTGACAATGCTTTTAAGTATCTTATTGATTATTTCAAGAAGCAGGATGAGCCGACGATCATATGTATGTTCGGAGATCATCAGCCTTCTATTGAGATAGAATTTTACGAGGAGCTGTTAGGCAAAAAACAGGATGAGTGGGAGATTTCGGATATTCAGAAAAGATATGCGACACCTTTTGTACTGTGGGCAAATTATGATATAGGAAGTGCGTCAGATGTAGTTATTGGCAATAATACTCTTGAAAATATGCTTTTAAAGGCAGCTGGAATAGAGCTTCCGACATACAATAAATATGTTGAAAAAGTGTCTCAGACTATCCCTGTCATGAATGTAAACGGTTATATGGATAATGACGGCAACTGGCACAATTATGGAAGTGATGAGCCAGACAATATAAAGAAACTGCTTGACGATTATGATATACTACAGTATGGTTATTATAGTGATACTGATAAAGAAAAATTGTTTGGCAAATAAAATAGAGGTTTAAAAGACTTAAGTGGAGGTAGAAATGGCAACTGACAACAGTAATATTGAAAAATTATTAGATGAAATGAAGAAAAACCAGTCAAATGAGCTGGCAGCACAACTTACTGAGGCACTAGGAAAGGCATTTGTATATGTACCTGCAACGATGCCAAAAGATACAGATCCTGCAATATTAAAGAAAATGATGGAAAATCCCGGTGTTGAATCACCTATACCTGATGGAGCACAGCCACAGCCTTGTGTTCTCCAGAATGACAATGGCTCAAAGTTCTTTCCGGTATTTACATCAGAGGAGGAGATGGAGAAAGGAAAGGGTGTACCTAAGTTCCCTATCACATTAAATCTTCCTTTTAAAGCATGTCTTGATATAATGTCATCAATAGAGGACATTACGGCAGCCGTTATAAACCCTTTTAATCAGAATATTGTTATGAATGTATCAAGAAATACACCCGAAGAACAAAAACCACAGCTTACGGAAGCACAGTTTCATGCCGTTATCAGACAGCAGATGGAGTCAAGAGTATTCCCTCATAAGATACATACAGAGGGTGAGACATATATAGAAGATCTTTGCAAAAGACAGGGCGAATGTATTGTAGAACTTTTTGAAGAACCATATGCAGAAGCAGAAAATTGTCCGTATAGTGCAGATGATTATGACTTTATGATATTAAATATCAGTGATACATTAAGGCTTATAAGAATAACAACACCAACAGATAAACAGTATCCGGAAATGGCTATATCAATCTTTATAGCATGGAATCCTGCTGAAAAGAAATCAAGATATTTTGCAATCATAAAAAGCAGAGATGGTGAACCGAATAAACTTTATGAAGTAACTGATGAACAGAAAGTTGAATCTCTTGGGGATGCTCCAGACGAAGGAATGGAACTCCAGAGCATTATTGATATTGCGACTGCAGATTAACAGAACGGCAGGCGGCAATCAGAAATTTGTTTACATTTATCAGTAAAAAGGGTAAGGTATGTTCTCGTGAGATATTCGCTATGGGAACTATAGAAAGGAAAAAAACAGAATAAACTATGATTATATATTTGATACGCCATGGCAGACAAAACAGTACGGATTGTAATGTAAATGTGCCATTATCGGCAGAGGGTATAAGACAGGCTGAACTTCTCGGCGAACGCATGAAAAATTATAAGATAGATGCACTTTATTCAAGTGACCTTAAAAGAGCTGTCGAAACTGCACAGGTTGCTTTCAAAGATCGTCCGGAGTTAGCAGATAATATCAAGATACGCCCGGGTATTGCCGAGATAGATTTCGGAAGTCTTACCGGAGTTCATGATTCAGAGGTAAAGCGTTTTTATAAAGAATATTATGAAGAACAGCTTAATGACTTTATGGAGGGAAAGAGCCAGAAAGGAACAGCACTCGATGAGGTAAATGAGTATGTCGGCGAATTTTTTGTTCCAAATGCAGAGATGTGGTATCCTGACGGCGAGAATGGTCCTCAGGTTTTAGAGAGAGTTATGCCGGTTTTGCATGAGTGGATAGACAGCGGAAAACAAAACATTGCTGTAGTTACACATGGTGGAGTTATCAGGATATTATTATGTGCATTGTTTGGTGGTGATTTCGCAAAGCGTCTTATGTTTGGTACATCACTGGAAAATTGTAGTATAACACAGATTCATTTTGACGAGAAAAAGCACGGCTTTTATCTTGACAGATTTAACGATTTTGCTCATTTAGAGAAATATCCTGAGCTTATGAGAAGTACATTTCTTGCACCAAATGGTGATATGTAACAGAGTGTCAGAGCAGAAAAAATCATAAAGAACAGATAAGTATTGTGAAAGATACGGTACATAAAAAATTCCTTGAGTTTCCACTAAAAGAAACTCAAGGAATTTTTTTTAATATTTTTAACTGTGGCTACATTATTTGTTATCAAATAAAATCAGCACAAACTAAGTGATTTATTTATCGTCAAGTTTCTCATATGAACCCTGTTTCATGGCACGAACCTTGAGAGAGAGTCCAAAGAGGTTGATAAATCCTTCGGCATCTTTGTGGTTGTAAAGTTCACCTGTTGTAAATGATGCAATAGACTCACTATACATAGAATATGGAGAAGTTGTACCCATTCTGATGATGTTACCTTTGTAAAGTTTAAACTTTACTTCACCTGTGACATATTCCTGTGTAACTTTTACAAACGCCTCTAAAGCTTCACGCAATGGTGTGAACCATTTTCCTTCATAGACAACATCTGCAAATTTGTTTCCGAGATCTTTCTTTACTGTATATGTATCACGGTCAAGGATGAGTTCCTCAAGCTGCTGATGAGCTTCCATAAGGATTGTGCCGCCCGGAGTCTCATACACACCGCGTGATTTCATACCTACGACACGGTTCTCGACAATGTCAACGATACCGATACCGTGTTTTCCACCGAGAGTATTAAGTTCACGGATAATATCAGAAACTTTCATTTCTTTGCCGTTTACTGACTTTGGAACACCCTTTTCAAATGTCATTGTAACGACCTCACCCTCGTCAGGAGCTTTCTCAGGTGTAGTACCAAGCACGAGAAGATGATCATAGTTTGGTGCATTTGAAGGATCTTCAAGTTCAAGTCCCTCATGGCTGATGTGCCAGAGGTTTCTGTCACGGCTATAGCTGCTGTCTGCTGCAAAAGGAAGGTCGATTCCGTGTGCACGACAGAAGTCAATTTCGTCTTCACGGGACTGGAGTTTCCACTTGTCATCTCTCCATGGAGCGATAATCTTTAAGTCAGGGGCAAGTGCTTTGATACCAAGTTCAAAACGAACCTGATCATTTCCTTTTCCGGTAGCACCGTGGCAGATAGCTGTAGCTCCCTCTTTGCGTGCAATCTCGACAAGTCTCTTTGCGATAAGAGGACGAGCCATAGATGTTCCGAGAAGATATTTATTTTCATATACTGCATGTGCCTGAACACAAGGAACGATATAATCGTCACAGAACTCATCAATAACATCTTCTATATAAAGTTTTGCAGCACCGCAGACTTTAGCTCTCTCGTCAAGTCCCTCAAGCTCGCTTTCCTGTCCGACATCTATACAAACGCAGACAACATCATAACCATAAGTCTCTTTTAACCAAGGGATGATAGCTGTAGTATCAAGACCACCTGAATAGGCAAGAATTACTTTTTCTTTCATAAATCAATTTCCTCCTAGAGTTTATTTTAAGTTTCTTACTTTAATGTGGTGTGCAAAGCACCATCACATTTTTTGGCACAACGAAAATCAAATCTTTGATACATAAATTATTCGTTGTACTTGTACATATAAAGTATAATCTCAAAGTATGTACTGTGCAATCACTTTTTACAAAAAAAACAAAAAATGATTAATAAGTTTTATCAGATTTAATATTATCAGGCAAATAGCAACGCAGATTATGAATATCCACCTGACTAAACATATCCTGATAATCTGATAAAAAACATATCATAAATGATATTCTGTTAATAAATATACATCTGTTTGAATAATTATGCAAGTGAAAATGTAAAGAAAATGATAAAAAACATAACAGTTCAATCTTTCATTTATTACGGTCCGTGTGAATATTTATAAATTAATGTTGCATTTTTATAATTAGGGGAGTATAATACGATAGCAGTTAGATTATATAAGGAAAGGCTGGTAATGATTTATGATCAAAGTTGGTATTATTGGTTCGACAGGATACGCAGGTCAGGAATTGGTTAGGATTCTCCTTCAACATCCTGATGCTGAGATAGTGTGGTATGGTTCGAGATCATATATAGATAAGAAGTACAGTGAAGTTTTTGGAAATATGTTTCAGCTTGTAGATGACAAATGTATGGGCGAGAACATGGATGAGCTTGCAAAGAAAGCAGATGTTATATTTACGGCTACACCGCAGGGGCTTTGCGGTTCACTTGTAAGTGAAGAAATATTAAAAAATACAAAGATAATAGACCTCAGTGCTGATTTCAGAATAAAGGATGTTGCTAAATATGAAAAATGGTACGGCATCAAACATCAAAGTCCTGAGTTTATAAAAGAAGCCGTTTACGGACTCTGTGAAGTGAACAGGGAAGATGTTAAAAATGCAAGGCTTATTGCAAATCCGGGATGCTTTCCTACCTGTTCAACATTATCAATATATCCTATGGCAAAAGAGGGACTTATTGATATGAACAGCATCATCATTGATGCAAAGTCAGGAACATCAGGGGCAGGCAGAGGAGCAAAGGTTGCAAACCTTTATTGTGAGGTAAATGAAAGTATCAAGCCATACGGTGTTGCATCACACAGGCACACACCGGAGATAGAGGATCAGCTCTCATATGCATCAGGTGAAGAGGTTCTCATAAACTTTACACCACACCTTGTGCCTATGAACAGGGGAATACTTGCTACTTCATACGCAGCTCTTAAAAAGAAAATGTCTTATGAGGAAGTAAAGGCTGTCTATGACAAGTATTATAAAGATGAATATTTCGTGAGAGTCCTTGAAAAAGATGTTTATCCCGAGACAAGATGGGTAGAGGGCAGCAACTTTGTAGATGTAAACTTTAAGATAGATGAGAGAACAGGCAGAATAATAATGATGGGTGCTATTGACAATGTTGTCAAAGGTGCCGCAGGACAGGCAGTCCAGAATATGAACATTATGTTCGGACTTGAAGAAAACACGGGACTTAAGATGGTTCCTATGTTCCCATAATGTGCTCTAGGAATCTTCTGAACAAAGAATTTTGAGAGGAATTTTTGATATACAGCAGTATCTCGGAAATCCAGCAGAAATAATTCGTTTTGAGAATATACCGGGCGTACATCACAATATCAGGAGGAAAAAAGATGAGTGAAGAAGAAAAAGAAAAATATATGGATCAGATTACAGTAAAAGCTGAGACTCTTATAGAGGCTCTTCCATATATAAGAGATTTTAATAATAAGATAGTAGTAGTAAAATATGGCGGCAGTGCGATGCTCGACAAAAAGCTTGAGGAGAGTGTTATAAAAGATGTTGCTCTCTTGAAGCTTGTAGGTATGCGTCCGATAATCGTTCACGGTGGTGGAAAAGAGATAAGCAAGTGGATAGGCAAAGTCGGAAAAGAGACTGAGTTCATAGAGGGATTCAGAAAGACAGATAGAGAGACTATGGAAGTCGCAGAGATGGTTCTTAACCGCCTTAACAAATATCTTGTTCAGATGGTCGAAAAGATTGGCGTAAAAGCTATCGGTATCTGTGGAAAAGATGGTGGAATGTTAAGGGTTGACAAGAAGATGCCAAACGGAAAAGATATTGGTTTTGTAGGTGATATAAAACATGTGAATACTGAGATTCTTGAGACACTTCTTGATAATGACTATATCCCTATTATTGCTCCTATAGGAATGGATGATGCAGGCGAGACTTATAACATAAATGCAGATGATGCGGCTTGTGCCATAGCAGGTGCGATAAAGGCTGAGAAACTTGCATTCTTAACAGATGTAGATGGTGTATGTATGAATCCCGACGACAGCAGTTCGCTTATCTCGGTTCTTGACCTTAATGAAGCAAATAAACTTATCGAAGCAGGAGTTATCTCAGGTGGTATGCTTCCAAAGGTTACAAATTGCATCAATGCCGTAAATGCAGGTGTAGGCAGAGTACATATCCTTGATGGAAGACGCGAGCATTGTCTGTTGCTTGAGTTCTTTACAAAGAAAGGTATCGGTACAGCTATCATTGGTGATGACAGCGGCTACTATTCAAACGAGATTGAGCAATAAAGTTTATTTGAATATTTGACAGCAGTTGTCAGGCTTTGCAATGGGTGGATTATAAAAAGATTGCAAGCTGATTATAACAAAACAGGAGGTAAATTATGAATTTACGGGAAGCTGACAAGCATTTTATACATACATACAACAGAAGCGTTATTTTTGAAAAGGGCGAGGGAATGTACCTTTTTGACAACGAGGGCAATAAATATCTTGACATGGGTGCAGGCATCGCCGTTTCGGCGTTAGGCTACAGTAATGACGAGTATAAACAGGCATTAAAAGACCAGATAGACAAACTTATCCATGTTTCAAATCTTTATTTTACAGAGCCGTCGATTAAGGCTGCCGAGTATCTGTCAAAAGCATCAGGGATGGATAAGGTATTCTTTACAAATTCAGGAACAGAAGCTATAGAGGGTGCGATAAAACTTGCAAGAAAATATGCTTACAATAAAGATAAAAACAGCAAGGGTGAGATAATAGCAATGAATCATTCTTTCCACGGAAGAAGTATGGGTGCACTTTCCGTTACAGGAACAAAACATTACCGTGAGCCTTTTGAGCCGCTTATCGGCGGAGTTTCATTTGCAAATTATAATGATCTTGAAAGCGTTAAGAAACTTGCCACAAAAGATACCTGTGCAGTTATCCTCGAGACACTTCAGGGAGAAGGTGGTATCTACCCTGCAACAGATGAGTTTATCCACGGTCTTAGAAAATTCTGTGATGAGAATGATATATTACTTATATTTGATGAGATACAGTGTGGAATGGGAAGAACAGGAAAGATGTTTACATATCAACATTATGGTGTAAAACCTGATATTATGACATCTGCGAAAGCTCTCGGATGCGGTGTGCCGGTAGGTGCATTTGCAGCTGTAAAGGAAGTTGCTGATGCAATGTGTCCCGGAGATCACGGAACCACTTATGGTGGAAATCCTCTTGCAACTGCAGCAGTATGTAAGGTTTTTGAGATATTTGAAAAAGACGGCATACTTAACCATGTAAATGAGATTGCACCTTATCTTAAAGATAAACTTAATGTACTTAAAGATAAGTTTCCTGATAAGATTAAGGATGTGCGTGGAAAAGGTCTTATGATGGGCATGGAACTTTACGGACCGGCTGGGGATGTAGTTTCTAAATTGCTGAAAAAAGGTGTTATCCTTATTTCAGCCGGAACAAACATTATACGATTTGTACCACCTCTTGTTGTAGAAAAAGAGCATATAGATGTTATGTGTGAAAAACTCGAAGAAGTGTTTAGCACTAACGAGTAATCCTATATGTTTATTGCTAATAGCGGCCTGACTACATAAAGAAACATAGTAATCAAAAAAAGTAAGAAAAATTTAATGATTTTTGTTCATTGTATCTATTGTAATAATGTTACAAATTGTTTAAAATATTGCTAGTGTGTTAAGGTTTTGCTTAGAATGATAAACTAATCAGCACACTGGCATTTTTTTACATAAAAACTTAAAACTCCTTTTGAAATTTTGGAATGTTATTTTTGATTTTGGTATGAACAGATACAATCTTAATATTCAGGAGGAAGTTTATGAAAAACAATAAAAAAATAATTATGATAATATGCGGACTTTTTATTTTATTGTCAGGATTTGCATATATAAATTCCGATGCCATTGGAAAGTTTGTATATAAAGACGATACGGAGTATAGTTCTTCAGACGATACAAAATATGTTTCTTCAAAAAATACAGGCTGTATTTCTTCATCAGACAAAAAAAGTTATAACAAAATGTCTGGTAAAGATAATCTCAATGATAAAAAAAGTGACGGACAGTCACAGGTTGTCGTGTATATATGTGGTGCAGTAAAGCATCCGGGAGTGTATAAGTTTACAGCAGGAAGCCGTATAAATGATGCAATAAATGCGGCATCAGGCTTTAAAAAGGGGGCTGCCAGAACAGCGATAAACCAGGCAAGGGTTTTAGAAGATGGCGAGCAGATAACGATACCGACTTTAAAACAGGTTAAAAGAAAACAGCTTTCAAAGACAACTGACGGAGATAACTTTCAGGATAAAACTACAGATAATGAAAATACTGATAGTTCAGAAAGAGAAAGTCAGAATACTCTTATTAACATAAATACTGCATCGGCAGGTGAACTTACCTCCCTGTCAGGAATAGGTCAAAGCAGAGCAGATGCGATAATAGAATACCGACAGTCAAATGGAAAGTTTCAAAGTATAGAAGATATTATGAAAATACCAGGTATCAAGCAGGGGATTTTCAATAAGATAAAAAATAAAATATCTGTATAATAGATGGAAAGAAGGATGGACATGGCAAAGAAAGTATTGGTAGTAGATGATGAGAAACTCATTGTAAAAGGTATCAGATTCAGTCTTGAACAGGACGGAATGGATGTGGATTGTGCATATGACGGACAGGAGGCAATAGATCTTGCTACAAACAATAAATATGACATTATCCTGCTCGATGTTATGCTGCCAATACATGATGGCTTTGAAGTATGCCAGCACATAAGAGAATTTTCGGATGTCCCAATCATAATGCTCACTGCAAAAGGTGATGACATGGATAAAATACTTGGACTTGAGTACGGTGCTGACGATTATATCACGAAACCTTTCAATATTCTTGAAGTTAAGGCGAGGATAAAAGCAATAATAAGAAGAAGTGCATCAAAAGAGCAGCCGGAAGTTCAAAAGACTTATTCTTACAACGGACTTAGCATTGATCTTGACAGCAGACGAGGTTACATAAATGATGAAGAGGTAAACCTTACGGCAAAAGAATTTGATTTGCTTGAACTTCTCATGCTTCATCCAAACAAAGTTTACAGCCGTGAGGAACTGTTAAACACTGTATGGGGATATGATTATCCGGGTGATGTGCGTACTGTTGATGTTCATATAAGACGTCTCAGGGAAAAAATCGAAGATACACCTAGCAATCCTAAGTATATACATACTAAATGGGGAGTCGGTTATTATTTTCAAAAGTAATGCAATAAAATAAAAATTAAATACGGGGGCTGCAGTGAAAAAGTTATGGTCTGATTTTATATACAATCTGCGTGGGATGAGAACACAGATGTTTTTGATTTTATTATGCGTGGGAACTATACCCATTATTTTTCTTGTCAATTTAATAACAAATGAATATAACTCACAATTAATCTCCCAGCGTACAGATGAATTGCAGTCATACGGAACGGTAATATCAAATCTTGTCACATCATCAGGTTATCTGTCAACTCAGGAATCAAGTGATGTTGAAAATGAGACGGAGGAAATTGCCAATATCTATCAGGGGCGTATTATTATAGTTGACAAAGATTTAAAAGTTATAAGAGATACTTACAATATCGAAAATGGAAAAACCATGGTATCTACAGAGGTTGTAAAGTGTTTTTCAGATGACCAGAACAAGTATATAAACAATCTTGGCGAATATATGCAGCTTACCATGCCGATAGTAGATCCTGTTACAAATGAAACTACGGGAGCAATCATCATAAGCTACTCTACAAAGAATATACAACTTACTTCAAAAGCTGTAACAAGAAAAGTTATCTTTGCAGTCTGTGCAATAGTGCTTGTGATACTGCTTATCTCATTTGTATATTCAATTTTCCTTACAAAACCGTTGAGTAAACTTACGGATTCTATCAATGAGATATCAAAGGGAAATATGGCTGTCGAACTTGATATGCACGGCTATTCAGAACTTCACAAAATAACTGATTCTTTCAACCAGATGATAGAAGTAATACAAAATCAGGAAAGCTCAAGACAGGAATTTGTATCAAATGTATCACATGAATTAAAGACTCCGCTTGCATCGATGAAGGTTCTGTCTGACTCTCTTCTTTCACAGGAGGGAATGCCCGAAGAAATATACAGGGAATTTTTAGGTGACATAACGACAGAAATAGAGAGAATGACCCAGATAATCAACGATCTTCTTTCAATGGTTAAGCTGGATCAGAATACCGCAAATATAATTATAAGTAATATCAGCATCAATGATCTGATAGAGCAGCTTCTAAAACGCCTCAGACCTATTGCCGGAAAAAGAAATATTGAACTTATTTTTGAGAGTTTCAGGCCGGTTATGGCAGATGTGGATGAAGTCAAGCTTTCAATGGCATTAAATAATCTTATTGAAAATGCCATAAAATACAATTACGATGATGGCTGGGTAAAGGTGACATTAAATGCCGACCACAAGTTTTTCTATGTCACGGTGCAGGACTCAGGTGTTGGAATTCCTGAAGATTCACTTGACAGTGTGTTTGAGAGATTTTTCAGGGTAGATAAGGCAAGGTCAAGGGCAACAGGTGGAACAGGACTTGGTCTTGCAATCACAAGGAGTGTAATACTTTTGCACAGAGGTTCTATTAAAGTTTACAGCAAAGAAAAAGAGGGTACTACATTTACCGTAAGGATTCCGTTGAATTATATACAATAAATGATAGTTTTCAGACTATGTTAATATCTTACAGCGAGATTTAGTGGTATTGCAGTCATAAAAAACGATGTATTCTGAGTGTTAGAAATGAAAGGCTGAACTGTTACAGTGTTAGCAAAACTTTAATCGTAAATACAATATATTTTGCTTTTGAAATTTGATTTAAGGAGAAGAAGTATGAATAATATGATTTTATCAAAAAGATTGTCCATATATGCCATGTGCATATGCATATGTGCTGTGCTTATTTTTTCTCTGTCATCATGTGGAAAAAAAGAAACATATAAAGGTTATTATGTTTACGGTCTTGATGCAAACGAAAAGAAAGTCATGTATGAAAAGTGTAATATTTCATCCGAAGATAAAACAGCTAAATCCATAAAAAAATTTATCAGAAAACTACAGCGTGAGCCGGATAATATTAATATGAAAAAAGCCATTCCTGATGATGTTAAAGTCGATAATTTTAATATAAGTCCGTCAGGAGAACTCTCATTATATTTTAATGCTGCGTACGGAAATTATACCGGTGTTTCAGAAATATTAAGAAGAGCTGCTATCGTAAAAACGCTTTCGCAGGTAAAAGGAATAAAAGGCATACAATTTTATGTTGCAGGACAGCCGATTACCGATTCAAATATGGAGCCGGTAGGTATTATGACAGCAGATTCATTTATTGATAATACAGGCGGTGTAAGTGATTATAAACAGAAAGCGACACTAAATATGTATTTCTCGGATGAAACGGGTAAATCACTTGTTATAGTACCAGTCAATATAACTTATGATGCAACGATACCACTTGAACAATTAGCAATAGA
Organism: Clostridium sp. AF34-13; assembly: GCF_003477845.1. NCBI lineage: Bacteria > Bacillati > Bacillota > Clostridia > Eubacteriales > Clostridiaceae > Clostridium > Clostridium sp. AF34-13. Next base: position 151,263 of record NZ_QUEB01000004.1, on the reverse strand, counting down.
ACAGCTTATAAGCGGGCCATATACTATTGATGGAGTAAACAAAAATAAGGTATTGCCTACAGTTCCAAAAGGAACAGTATTAAATAAGGTTACTGTTAAAGAGAAAACCTGTTATGTGGATTTTTCAAAAGAATTTTTAAATAAACAGGATGATATAACTGATATGGTTGCTATTTATTCCGTCGTAAATACTCTTATAGAACTGCCAAATGTAAATAAAGTACAATTTAGTATTGATGGTGAGCAGGTACTTAAATATAATGAGAGTATGAGTTTCGGAGAACCGTTTGAAAGAAATCTTGACATTGTAAAAGAGAAAAAATAAAAATTATGTTATAAGTAAATAGCAAAGCGGATTGCGAATATATGTTTAACAATAAATATGCAAAAACGACAAAACAGGGAGGTGTTTATTATAAGAAGACCGGCTGTGTGGACTGCCGTTATTCTTATTATAATAATATCAGCTTTTAATATCATTTCACAAAAAAGAATCTATAAAAAACAATATTATCTTGATGATATGTTCAAAAACAAAAGCAGGATAGAAACAATTATTTACGGAGAGTTTGAGTCTGCAGTTTCAAAAGAAAAAACAGTGAGCATAATATTAAAAAATGTAAGACTGAAATTTGATGGCAGGACGACGGAATATAAAGATTTACCGTCAATTATCATTTATGCAAAAAAGTCGAACGGCAAAGAGAAACTTAAACTCAATCCCGAAAATAAGATAAAGTGCAATGCTTCTCTTATGGAATTAAAAAGTGCAACAAACCCCGGAGAATTTAATATGAAAGCGTATTACCGCGAGAAAAAAATCTTTTACTCTGCAGCTTGCGATATTGGTGACATTGTTGTCTTGGACGGAAACTATAATCACCCGAAAAAAATATTGTATGATTTTAGGGACAGGCTGAAAAACATCTATGCCGATTGTATGCCTGAGAGAGAAGCCGGAACGGTATCTGCTATGCTTCTTGGTGATAAGAGTATGCTCGACGAAGAGGTAAAAGAGTTATACCGTGAGAACGGGATGTCACATCTTCTCGCAATAAGCGGACTGCATATAACAGTTTTATGTATGGCTTTTAATAAGCTGCTTACATTATTGAAAGTGCCCGATAAACTTTCAATAACACTTACCGTGTTGCTGCTGCTTCTTTATGGCATTATGACGGGATTTGGAATTTCAACAAATAGAGCGGTCATTATGATGGTCATTGCTTTGTTTGCCGGATTTGTCGGAAGAAGTTATGATATGCTGTCTGCAACGGCTGTAAGTGCGGTTATTATAGTCATATTAAAGCCAATGTCTCTTTTCTCATGCAGTTTTTTATTATCATATGGTGCGATTATTGCTATAGCTTATTTTTATCCATTTTTAAGGGATGATATTTTCGCGTGCAAAAATGATTTTAAACATAATAATAAAGAAAGATTGGTACAGCACATAAAAAAAGAGATTATAAAATCCATGCTGGTGAGTTTTTCGATACAGTTTTTTACACTGCCGGTGATATTATATTGCTTTTTCCAGACACCATCATACAGTATAGTCTTAAATCTTTTGATAGTTCCACTTTCGACATTTCTTGTCATAATTAGTGCTTTGGGCGGTCTTTTGGGAATAGTTTTTTTGCCACTTGGAAAATTTATGCTTGGCGGAGCCTATTTTATACTTAAATTTTATGATGGGGTATGCGAGCTATTTAATAAACTGCCAATGCATCATATTGTTACGGGACGACCGAGTATTATTAAAATATTTATATTTTATCTGGTTTCATTTACTTTGATTTTTGCTGTAAAATATCTGAAAGATTACATATATATTAAAAAGGATTTTGATGCAGGATTTTCTTCTGTTTTGTTATCTTTTTCGGCAGAAATTTCAAAAATATCACATTATACATTTTTGCTTTTTATGGTGTTGTATGTTTTTATGCTGATACCTCCTCAAAATGACAGGTTTAACATTTGTTTTCTGGATGTAGGACAAGGTGACTGTATCATTATTAAAAATGACAACGGAAAAGTTTATATGATAGACGGCGGAAGTTCGGACAAAGACAGTGTCGGAAAATATATCATCACACCGTATCTTAAGTATTATGGCATAGAGAAAATAGACTACTGTATAATGACACACTCTGACAGCGACCATATATCAGGAATTATTGAAATATTTGAGCAAAAAAACGCAGATAGGATAACTATAGACAATTTTCTGCTTCCAAACCCTGACAATGAACTTAAAGATGAAGCTTATTATCAGATACTTAGGCTTGCAAAAAACAACTGTAATAAAGTCAGGTATGTTAAAACCTATGACAAGATTATTGATGGTGATATGACAATGACCTGTGTTCATCCGGACAATGGCTGTAAAACCGATTCAGCAAATGCTTATTCGGCAGTATTAAGTATAGTTCACAAAAATAACAGTATTCTTCTCACCGGGGATCTTGAAAAAGATGGAGAAGATAAGGTGCTTGATATATTGAATTCTGACTTTGAAAATTTTCCACAAAAATATACTTTGCTAAAAGCTGCACATCATGGCAGTAAAAACTCGACAACAGAGGCATTCTTAAGACGAACGATGCCTGAAAAAACCATCATATCCTGTGGAAAAAACAACAGATATGGGCATCCTCACAGTGAACTTCTAAAAAAACTTGAATATATAGAAACAAAAATATACAGAACAGATGTAGAAGGTGCTTTGAATTTTGAAGAGTAGTGTGAAAAATCCATATATGCAAGATTTTTCGCACACAAGATTTGTGTCTGCGCACACTTGACACAAACTTAATATGCACAAAAAACGTGTGCAGAAATGAGGATTAATATGCAAATTTAACTGTTGTAACAGTCCAGCCCTTCATTTATTACATTCGTAAACCTGCCAGCAAGCTGTCAGTCGCTGCTATGCAGCTTGTGTTTACTTCATTTCATAAATGTAAGGCTATTCTACCATAAAAAGGTACTTAACAATACAATGAACAAGCTCATTGTATTGCCAATTATCTTTTTATGGCTGAACTGTTTACTAACTGTTAAATTTTGGTTTAACATACACTAGACAATCCATTCAAATTTTAATATAATATATTAAGTTGAATGTGACGATGGGAGGATATATTTTGGCTGGAAAAAATACACGAAATAATATCATAAAAATGAAAAAACGCCAAAACCCATGGACTGGAATTATGCTTATTTTGTTTTCGGTATATATCATAGTATTGTTTGTGCAATCGCTAAATCAGGATAATATTTCAATATACGAAGTGACACAAAATAAACTTGCTGATGATGATACGATAAGAGGTGTTATTTTAAGAGATGAGCACTTAATCAAGGCTAAAAGTTCCGGGTATATTAATTATTATGTAGGTGAGGGTGCAAGAATCGGAGTAAATACTACGATTTATTCTGTTGACAGAACAGGTGGCTTTAATGATTCATTAGATAAAGAGGGTGCAGACAATTATTCGTTGTCTGATGAAGATACTAAGACCATTCGTGCAGATATTGCCGAATACAGGGCTTCATTTAACTTTTCTGATTATAGTGGAATTACAAATTTCAGGTATAATCTTGACAATTCACTTTTGAAAATGACGACCAATGGGCTTTTAAAAAGAGCAAAACGGATATTAAAAAATGATTCATCTTCATCTTTGAAAATGATTAAATCAGGAAAAACCGGAATTATTTCATTCTGCTCAGATGGACTTGAAAAGCTTGATATTGATTCTATCAATCAGAAAACATTCTCTGATACAACAGATAAGTGGAAACAGTTAAGACAAAAGAAAGAAATATCAAAGGGCGATACGGCATATAAACTTATCACAAGTGATAACTGGTCAATTGTCATACCTCTTACAAAGAAGCAATATAAGAAGCTTTATGATAAAGACAGTATAGATGTAGTTATAAAAAAAGACAATAACAAGTTTACACCATCAGTTACGACATTTACGGAAAAATCAAAATATTATGCAAAATTGGAATTTACCAAAGACATGATAAATTATATTGATAACAGATATCTTGACATTCAGCTTGAATTTAATGAAGCAGCCGGACTTAAGATACCGGTATCTTCCATAATCAAAAAGAAATTTTATATGGTACCTGAAGAATATATTACAAATGGTGGCGATGATGGAAGTACAGGTGTAATGCTTAAAACATATGACAAGCATGGAAACCAGCATAATACATTTAAAAAAGCTAAGGTTTATTATAAAGATGAAAAAAACAGATGTTATATCGATGCCAGATTGTTTTCGGTAGGTGACATCATAGTGGCAGATGTCTCTGCAAATGGAAGTGAGCTGAGTTTGACAAGGACAGCCAGACTTGATGGGGTATATTATTGTAATAATGGCTATTGTACTTTTAAAAGGATTGATATAACATATTCAAATTCCGAATATGCCATTGTACCTGAAGATACAATATACGGTCTGCAGATATATGATCATATAATTCTTAATCCTAATCTTGTTAAAGAAGATGAGATAATCTGACATTAAGTACATAAAAGTGTATATTAAAATTAGAAGTCAGCCGGATATTTACAATACGCTATGCTGTCTGACTGATGGTATTAAAATAAATATCGCAATATGGAGGTAATAATAAATGGTTAAGGAAAATCTTAAAGAGGTGGAGGAAAAGATAACTGCCGCGTGTGAGAGAGCAGGCAGAGACAGAAATGAAGTTACTTTGATCGCTGTAAGTAAAACAAAACCTATGGAAATGATAGAAGAAGCATATTCTGCCGGCAAGAGGGATTTCGGAGAAAATAAAGCACAGGAAATGAAAGAAAAACATGATGCACTGCCTGATGATATAAAGTGGCATTTTATCGGTCATCTTCAGACAAATAAAGTAAAATATGTTGTAGGCCGTGCAACTCTCATACATTCCGTAGATTCGCTGCACCTTGCAGAAGCGATTGAAAAAGAAAGCGAGAAGAAAAATCTCGTTTCAGATATTCTTATAGAGGTTAATGTGGCGTGTGAAGAATCAAAATTTGGTCTTAAAACAGACGAAGTAGAAAAACTCGTGCGAGATGTTGCAAAACTTCCACATTTGAGAGTCAAAGGCTTGATGACGATAGCACCATTTGTCGAAAATGCTGAAGAAAACAGAAATATTTTCAGAGAATTAAAGGCATTATCTGTTGACATAGCAGCTAAAAACATTGATAATATTAGCATGGATATTCTTTCGATGGGTATGACCGGAGATTATGAGGTGGCTGTTGAGGAAGGAGCTACACTTGTACGTGTGGGTACCGGAATTTTTGGTGAAAGAAATTATTCAATATAAAGGAGGACAGCCTAATGGGTGAAAAGGGTAAGGTAAGCAGCTTTTTAAATTTTTTTAAACTGGGAGATGATGATTTCGATGACTTTTACGATGATCCATATGAAAGTGATGTCGATGATAAAGAACTTCGTAAAGAGGAAAAGCGTTTAAAAAAAGAGCAGAGGCGTGAAGAGAAAAGAAGTTTTTCAAGAACACCTTATGATGATTATGAGGATGATTATGAAAATGAGCCTGAATATTCACAGAAAAAAAACACTTCAAAAGGTGCTGCTCAAAGCAAAGTTGTGCCTATAAGAACATCCGCAAGTGATGTTGAGGTATGTATATTTAAACCTGCAAATTTTGGTGAATCACAGGAAGTATGTGATATTCTTCTTGGTGGACAGCCTGTAATCGTAAATCTTGAGGGGATTGATGTTGAGGAAGCTCAGCGTATAATGGATTTTGTATCGGGATGTATCTTTTCAATCCAGGGAAATATGCGTCAGATTTCAAAATATATTTTTATTTTCTCGCCAAAAACTATTGATATATCAGGTGATTACATAAAAAATGTTGCAGAAAACAATGAGGGAATAAGTATTCCAACACTTAGTAAGGAGTTTTAAGCAATGCAGCATTATCTGGTATATACATTGTATTTGTTTTTTATCATTCTTATGATAATCAATCTTATATATATGCTCAGAGGAATAATTCCTTTGGGCAGTTTCATTAATAATATACTTGATAATCTGATGAAACCATTATTATGTCCTGTAAGGTATCTGGTAAAACATTCAATATTAAAGTGTATAAAGGTTGACATAAGCCCATATATAATTTTGATAGTATTATCGTATTTACAGGCAGTATGTAAATATTTTCTGGTATAATCCACCTTGATTATGCAAATATAGTGCGGATAATACCAGGGTAAAGTGAATTAGGTGGTAATGCCATGCATTTATCAAAAGATGAACAGATATTATATAATCATTTCGAGGATATGTATAATACAGCATATAACAGAGGAATTCCGATATTTAGCGATTTTGTCGGATTAAATGGACTTGAACTATGTTATAGATTGTTGGATAAAAATAAGGTACGCCCTGATATGTATGAGAATAAACTCATCACATATGGCGGATATGATGGAGCAATGTATCAGATGTTATGTTTTTTACCTGAAAACGATTACATTGATATTAGAAAAGCTGATTTCCCAATATCCTGTATAAAAATTGCACCGGTTAATAATAAATTTTGTGATAAGCTGACACATCGTGATTTCTTAGGTGCGGTTATGAATCTTGGTATTGAAAGAAATCAGGTTGGAGATATAGTCGTGAAAGAAGCTGATTCATATTCAAAAGCCTGCGTTGCATATGTTTATTGCAAATCTAATAAAGAAAAACTTATAGAATCAATAACAAGTATAAAGCACACTACAGTTTATTGTGAAGCAGTCGCAATGACAGAAATTGATTCTACACCAAAATATAGAGAAATAATCGGAAGTGTTGCTTCATTAAGGCTTGATGCTGTTACAGCGGTTGCATTAAAAAGTTCGCGTTCTCAATGTCTTGAACATATAAGAGCAGGAAATGTGTATATAAATGGCAGAAATTCTACGGAAAACGCTAAAGAAATAAAAGATGGTGATATACTTACAGTCAGAGGTTTTGGAAAATATCTGATAGAAACTTCGGAAAATACTACCAGAAAAGGGCGTTATCATATTATAGTAAAACAGTACATTTAGGAGGTATTAAAATGCTTACACCGGCAGATATTAAACATCGTTCGCTTAAAACAACGATGGGTGGATATAATAAAAAAGATACAGATGAGTTTTTAGCATCAATACTTGAAAGTTTTGAAGAACTCAGTTCAGAAAATGCCAAGTTAAAAGAGAAGCTTACTTCACTCAGTGAAGGAATACAATATTATAAAAATCTTGAAGATAACCTTCAAAAGGCACTTGTATTAGCTGAAAAGACTTCAGAAGAAACAAAGAATGCTGCAAAAGCGGAGGCTGCTAATATAGTCAGTCTGGCAAAGAAAGAGGCTGATGACATTGTTTCAAATGCACAAAAAGAAGCAGATAAATATACTGATAATGCAAAAGCTGAGTTTGATAAAAAAGTTACAGATGCACAGAAAAAATATGAGGAGATAAACGGCAGATTGTCTTTATTATCATCATCATATGAAGAATATAAGCAAAAAATAAAGGTCATTATAAAAGAACAGCTTGATTTTGTGAATGGTGAATGTTCTTCACCTGAAACCCCTGAAAATTTGATTTCCGGCGAAGAAACTTCAGGTATAAACAGTTTTGAAAAAGAGGATTTAGTAAAAGAAGAAAAAAGTAATATTGTTGAAGAAATATCTGTTGAGCCGGACATAACTGCAGAAGTGGAAAATGATGCAGAAATCGAAGCTGCATCAGAGTCAGATAACATTGTAAATGCAACAGATGCCAAATCGTCTGACACCACCATAGAAGAAAAACAGAACTTTATCTGGCAGTCAGTTGAAGAAGATGATGATATAAAAGATAAAGAAATTGACGCAGAGAATGACACTGTTTCTGATATAAAAGAAAATGAAGCCGTTGAAAATATCAATAAATCTGAAGTACTGAAATCTGAGGATAAAAAGCAGACAGGTATCGAGGAGAATAAAAACGAAGCCGATAATGCAGAAGATGATATTATAGTAGAGAATATTATGATGAAAACACCTACAATTAATGATGCCAAAGAAGACATATCAAACACCGTGTTCCCGGCATCTATGCCTAAAGATGATAGTGTTTCATATCTTTCAGGCAATAATGCAGGTTCAAAAGAAAAAAAGAACCCATTTACATTTATTGACTTGGATTAAAGTTATTGACTTGAATTTTAGAGTTATAAATTTTGATTAGAGTTATCATTTAGGTTAAAATTATTGACTTATATTAGAGTTATTACTTAGATTAAAGTGTGAATAGCTTTATTTTTACATTTAAGATTTGTGTCTGTGCACACTTGACACAAACCTGATATTCAAAAAATGTGTGCAGAAATGGGGACTAATATGAGTAAGCTGATTACAGTTCATTATGATGATAAACCAATATATAATATAACTATAGAAAAAGATTATAGTAAACTTGCTTCTGTGATAAAAGAGCAGGTGGAAGCTGAACATAAAGTTTGTGTAGTTTCAGACAGCAGTGTGGCATCACATTATCTTGATGCCGTTATGGATATAGCATCTGAATGTGTGAGTAAAGTTACTTCATTTGTATTTCCGGCAGGTGAGGCGTCTAAAAATCTCAATGTCGTTGAGGATTTATATGAACATCTTATAAAAGAAAAATTTGACAGGAAAGATATTTTACTTGCTCTCGGCGGTGGTGTTGTAGGTGACCTTACAGGTTTTGCTGCTTCGACATATCTTAGAGGCATAAAAGTCATACAGCTTCCAACAACACTTCTTGCAATGGTAGACAGCAGTGTCGGTGGAAAGACCGGTGTTGATTTCAGGGGATATAAAAATATGGTTGGAGCATTTCACCAGCCATCAGCAGTATATATGAACCTTTCAACGCTGAATACCCTTACCGAAAAGCAATATTATTCAGGATTTGGTGAGATTATAAAGCATGGTCTTATAAAAGACACGGAATATTATTCATATATAGAAAAACATCTTTCTGAATTAAACAGCCGAAGCCTTGATGTACTTGAAGAAGTGGTGTCAGGAAGCTGCAATATTAAAAGAATGGTTGTCGAAAATGATCCTACGGAAAAAGGTGAGCGTGCATTGCTCAATTTCGGACACACATTAGGACACGCCATAGAAAAACTTATGAATTTTTCACTTCTTCACGGTGAGTGTGTTTCACTTGGAATGGTTGCAGCAGGTTATATTTCCATGAAGCGTGATATGATAACTGAAGATGAGTTTAAAGGCATGACAGATATGTTAAAAACACTCAACCTCCCGGTTTCTGTCAGTGAACTTAGTGTCGACAGCATTATAGAGACATCTAAAAGCGACAAAAAGATGGATGCTGGCAAGATAAAATTTATATTGCTTGACAGACCGGGAAATGCTGTTATCAGAAAAGATGTGACCGATGATGAAATGAGAGAAGCATTATCTGTCGTATTATTATAAAAACTATACAGAAATGAGGATTAACATGAAAAAGGCTGTCTGGTATTTAAAATGGATAATATTATTTTTGGTACTTATTGGAGCAGACCAAATGACAAAACAGCTTGCCGTAGGCACATTAAAAGGAAATACAGGTTTTCCTATAATAAAAAATGTATTTAAATTGTTTTACCTTGAAAATCATGGTGCAGCTTTTGGACTTTTTCAAAATCAAAGATTTCCATTGCTTATCGTCACGATTATTGTGTTGTTAGCGATTGGTTTTGTTTTTAACCGCATACCGCATGAAAAAAAATTTACTTCTATGAGATGGATTCTTGTTGTCCTTGCTGCAGGAGCTGTAGGAAATATGATAGACAGAATTGCAAACGGTTATGTTGTCGATTTTTTGTATTTTGAGCTTATCAATTTTCCGGTATTTAATGTGGCTGATTGTTATGTTGTTATCAGTGCTGTTTTGGCTGTCTTATTGATTATATTTTATTATGATGATAATGATCTGGACAGAATATTGAAAAAATAAGATTATTCCATCTAATCTTGTGTGGATGGATAGAAATAGAATATAAGAATTGAGGTTAAGTATGAGCAATGACAGTTTGAAGATTGAAAATAAAGATAAAGACAATATTGATATTTCCGAGATACATGATATTCAGGTTGAAAATGAATTTGATAACTGCCGTCTTGACAGATTTTTGACTGAAAAGTTTAAGGATATGTCGCGCTCATTTATTCAGAAACAGATAAAAGATGGTCTGGTAAAAGTAAATGGTAAAGCCGTTAAAAGCAGCTATAAACTTCAAAGCGGTGACAATGTACAGATGAGTATATGTGAACCAAAAGACACAGCGATAGTTCCAGAGAATATTCCGCTCGACATAATTTATGAGGACAGTGATATTATACTTATAAATAAACCGAAGCAGATGGTCGTTCACCCAGCTCCTGGGCATTACAGCGGCACAATAGTCAATGCACTTATGTACCATTGTTATGACCTGTCGGGTATAAACGGAGAACTGAGACCGGGTATAGTTCACAGAATAGATCAGGACACTACAGGTGTTATAGTTGCCTGCAAAAATGATAAAGCACACAGATGCATTGCAGAACAGTTGAAAGAACATTCTATCACAAGAACATACCATGCCATAGTCTGTGGTCATTTAAAACAGGCAGAGGGAACTATCGAGGGGGATATAGGGAGACATCCGGTAGATAGAAAAAAAATGGCGATTAATGTAAAAAACGGTAAAAAAGCTGTAACACATTATAAAGTGTTAGATACCTTAAATAATAAATATACTTATATAGAATGTAAACTTGAAACAGGCAGAACGCACCAGATAAGAGTTCACATGGCAAGCATCGGACACCCGATACTTGGTGATACGGTCTACGGTCCGGCAAAATGTCCATTTAAACTAACAGGTCAGACTTTGCATGCAAAAACATTAGGTTTTATACATCCGACAACAGGACAATATGTAGAATTTGATGCAGAACTTCCAACTTATTTTAAGGAACTTCTTAATAAGTTAAGAAAGTGATTGCAATATAACAAAAATGTGATTGATATATGACACAGGTATATCAGGCTTAAGCATCTTAAGCTGAAAAATGGCAATAGACATTATATATAAATATATAATATATATAAATATATATAGGGAGATACAGCATGAAAAAGACAAATGACGGTATAATAAGACTGCATGAGGGCGAACTAAATGTGATGGAACTACTATGGTCTAATAAAGAACTGGCAGCAAAAGATATCGCAAAAATAATCAAAGAATATATTGGCTGGGAAAAAAATACTACATATACGGTTATAAAACGATTAATTGATAAAGGTGCCATTGTTCGTGAAGATCCCGGATTTATCTGTAAAGCACTTATTAGTAAAGCGGCTACACAGGAAATTGAGACACAGGCACTTTTAGATAAATTGTATAATGGCTCGCTCAGTAATTTTATTGCGACATACCTTGCAGCTAAAGAATTGACATCTGCAGATATTGCAGAGTTGAAAAAACTGGTAAATAAATATTAAACTTTTTGTGTAGGGTAGTATTTTTAACTCTTTGATAAATTCCAGTTTTCCAAAGAGATAAGGAGGAAAAACATATGACAGACAACAATATATCGTTTTTAGGAAAAAACAATAAAAATAATGATAAAAAAAATGTTTCAGACAAAAATATAAATTCAGACACAATCGAAAATATTTCAAATAAAAACACTGTTTTAGATGCAGCCGACAAAAAAAATATCTCAGGCAAAACCACAACTTTAAGTGCTGCTGCAAAATCAAAACAGACTCAGACAGATCAAAATTATCATCAGCAGGTATCACTTAGAGATACAAAAAAATTGCGTGAACAATTAAAAGAACTTCCAACATTTTGCAAAGATTTTTTTCGTGGTATCGAACCAAAGACAACAACAAAAACACGCATGGGTTATGCATCTGATTTAAGGACATTTTTCAGATTTCTTTTATCTGCAAATCCCGAACTTTCTGCAAGACAAATTGACGCAAAGAAAAATATTGCCATTGATGACAATAAAAATCAAGCTGCAAACGACCATACAGACAGTTCAGATAATGCTGCCGTATTAGACAGTTATATCTCCGGTATTTCACTAAAAGATATTGAGTCATTAAAACCTGTAGATATTGAAGAATATATGGAATATCTCAAATTATACACATATGCCGGCAGACAGTATTCAAACGATGAGCGCGGAATTCACAGAAAAATCGCTTCACTTAAAAGTTTTTATCTGTATTACCAAAAAAGAGAACTTATATCAAATAATCCTACCACTGTAATCGATATGCCAAAATTGCACGATAAAGAAATAATCCGTCTGGACTCTGAGGAGGTTTCTGAACTTTTAAACCTTGTAGAACACGCAGGTGATAATCTCACAGGTCGTAAAAAAGTATTTTATGAGAAAAACAAGCTGAGAAATATTGCCATCTTTACTCTTTTTCTTGGGACAGGCATCCGTGTTTCCGAATGTGTAGGACTGAATATAGAAGATGTTGATTTTAAAGAATGTCGTATAAGAATTATACGAAAAGGCGGCAAGGAAGAATATGTATATTTTGGCGATGATGTTGCAGATGCACTTGAGAATTATATAGATTATGCGCGTTCGGAAATTGTACCAAGAGAAGGTCATGAACACGCACTCTTCTACTCTATCCAACGCCGACGTATGACTGTGCAGGCAATAGAGGATCTTGTCAAAGAATATGCAACTAAAGTTACAACATTTAAGCATATTACACCACATAAACTTCGCAGCACATATGGCACGGCACTTTACAGACAGACAGGGGATATTTATCTTGTAGCAGATGTTTTAGGACACAATGATGTAAATACAACAAAGAAACATTATGCTGCAATAGATGATGATAAAAAACGAAGTGCCGCAGGAGCTGTTAAATGGGGACATTAATTTATAGCAGAACCCCTCAAGAATTGCAAAGCAATTCTTGAGGGGCAAAACACTGGTTTTGCACTTTTCTATGTTATAGGAAAATGCTCGTAAAGTAGTGTGACACCAGGGGCAAAACGCTGGTTTTGCCCTTTTTATTTTGCAGGATATTTCTTAAATATTTTTTCTACACCATCATACAATGCTTTAGCAGCTTTTTCTCTGTATGAAGCCTTTTTTAGATTAGGATAATCCTTATTGCCTGTTATAAATCCAAGTTCAACTAAAACTGACGGTACCGTGTTATATTTATTAACTACAAATCCTGCCTGACGCACGCCTCTGTTTTTAGAATTTATCCCGTTTAATACAGAATTAAGCATTATTGAAGCCATCTTTTTACTGTAAAGACCGGTTGAAGTTACTTTATTATTGCGTGATGAATAATATACTTCTGTTCCATTGGCAGTTCTGTTACTTGCACTATTCATGTGAAGACTCAAAAACATATCGGCTCTATAAGTTTTTGAAAGTTTTGGTCTTGTATAAAGATTTATAAATGTATCGTTGTGGCGTGTCCAATATGCTTTTACATTTGAAGTATTGCTTTCAAAATATTTGCGTGCTCTCGTATATAAAATCTCAAGGTTAAGATTTTTCTCATAGAGGCTTCCGAATCTTGCACCGGAATCTTTCCCGCCATGTCCTGCATCTAACAGGATAATATTTTTATATATACTATTTGGAGAGCCGACTTTTACCGTAAAATAACCGTCTTTTTTGTCAATTTTATAGCCTTGCAGCTTAGTTGTGGTTACAATAATCCTTGTGTCACCGCCTGAAGTTTTATTTACCTCTATTTTTTTGATAGCTGAACTATTGTCTATAGGTTTGTTGTTTTTATAAAAAGAGACATGATTTCCAGGAACTATTATATAAAACTGCTTATTCCAATATCTGTCCGTTGCTGTAATCTTCTCTGCCTTAACTTTATCAGGAATCAATGCTTTCATGCTAAAAGATGCCTTAGTAAATGTGATAGTAAAAAAATTTGATGAAATTGATTTACTTGTAATATATTTGTCGTCAAAAGTAACTTTGATATGAGCAGCTAAATTTTGGTCTTCCCATACTTCCAGTGATTTTACGGCTGTACTGTCACTTATTGTTTCCTTAATATCACCAAGAAGATTTTTAGTTTTTGCATATATATATTCAATGCTGTTGTCTCCGGCTTTGACACTCACATTTTCAGATTCAATTGGATTTAATGCAGTAATCTGAACTATATCTTTATTGTCAGAATTTTTAGTGCAAATGATACTGTTAATCGCATTAGTGTAGCTGTTTTCATACCATGTCTGCTCTGATTTTTTATAATAGCTGATAATGTCAGTAACATTTAATGATGTTGCTGTGGACTCATAACCATAACCGAGATTTTGAATAACTTTAGAAGCCGGTACATAAATTGTTTCTTCGGAAGTATTTTCTGAGTTTCTTGCTTTTATAACAGGCTCATCCATAGTTATAGCTGAAGAACCGACAGTTAATTCCGTACTTCCTATGTATGCTTCTATCTGCTCATTGCCATATTTGTTTGTAATAGTAAGTTTACCATTAGTCTCGGAATACTTATATGTGCATCCGAGCTTGTCTGCTAAGAACTCCTTTACAGGCACCATCCATACATCATCAATGCGTATGCCTGGAAATGTACTATTATCGTATAAAGTTTTGTTATAATACATTTTTAGCGAGCTGTCAGCAGCTATATCCGTATATTCATCATTCTGCTCAATGGATACCGCTGCATCAACATATGTTTTTGCTACATTTGTAGTGCTAAGACATATAGCTGCTGCAAAAATTGTAAAAGCAGTCTTTCTGACAACCGCAAGTAATCTTTTATTATGTGTATTTTGTTTACTGTATCTGAAAAATCTCATTTTAACATAATCCTCCGTGTAAATTTAATGTATTTAATACTATCTGGTGTACTGGCTTGGATAGTATTACAAGCAAGCATCAGAGCAGATTGCCAATATCCGCCTGACCCATATAATATAAAACAAATCTTTGTTTTACACAACGGTGCTATTTTAACGAAGAACTGTGTCAAAGTTATGGATGTTCAATCTTTTCAGAATGTATGACAACAGGTACGATGATATGATTTCCGGCATATATGGTATCTGAACTAAGTCCGTTGCACCTCTTTATTTCCTCCAAAAAATCATTAAAAGAACCGTCATATTGATTTTTATACTTTTTGGCTATACTCCAAAGCGAGTCATTTTGCTGTATAGTGACAGATACATATGACATTTTTTTCTGACTGCCGGTGTTGCCTGCAATATCCGTATCATTTGTCACGGTGCCGTTAAAAGTGCTCACTCCGGACGATCTGCTTATATGAAAACTTAAAACTGCAATAAATGATGCTATAACAGCTACTATTGCTAACTTAACCGGTAAATATCTTTTCTGTGATAAAATATCTCTTATAAACATAGGCTCCTCCTTTGTGATAAACATTTGTTCGTTTACTGTGTAAACTATATTATCATTAGAACAACTGTTTGTCAATACAAAAGAGAAAATTTGTTCGATAACATGAAATAACTATCTGGAACTGTTTTAAAGATATTTTTTTATTTCGTCCATTACTTTATTTATTATTGCTATATTATTCATCGTATCTGCTGTTTCAAGTGAATGGTCTGCATCAGGGATAATAGAAAGTTTTAAATCATATTCTATGCATTTATCTTTAATAATTTTAGTGTCTGCCCATGAATCAGCAGTTCCATGAAAGGCTATCCCATTGCATGGCTCAAATAAAAATGTTTCTGCAAGAGGTGTCATATAGATATTTCTGCAGGTTATATCATATTCTTTTGCATAACGGGCGGCGACTACTGTTCCTATACTCTTTGAAATGAAAATTATATTCTCATAAGATTTCCAGTCAATATCCGATAATATAAGCTCTGTCTGTGAATATGCTGTTTCAAGTGCTTCTCTCATTTTGTCAGCATTGCCTTTAATTTCTGACGCAAATCCATTGTAATCTACTCTCACGCACTGAAAACCTGCTTCTGCTGCAAGTTTTCTGCTGTAATAAAGTAATGGTTTATCATTGTGGTAACCTATTCCCGGAAAAAATACGGCAAGTTTTTTGCTCATTGTTTTGTCTCCTATCTGAATTTCAAAAAGAGAGCCCTCAAAAACTCTGAGGACTCCCAAAACACTAAAGTTTATTTATGGTTTATTAGAATTTACCAGCATCAGCAGCTTCCTGAATAGATACTGCAACTGCAACTGTCATACCAACCATAGGGTTGTTTCCGGCACCGATAAGACCCATCATCTCAACATGGGCAGGTACTGAAGATGATCCGGCGAACTGAGCGTCTGAATGCATTCTTCCTAATGTATCTGTCATACCATAAGATGCAGGACCTGCAGCCATGTTATCAGGATGGAGTGTACGTCCTGTACCACCGCCTGAAGCAACTGAGAAGTATTTCTTACCCTGCTCGATACATTCTTTCTTGTATGTACCTGCAACAGGATGCTGGAAACGAGTTGGGTTTGTTGAGTTACCTGTGATAGATACATCAACGCCCTCTTTGTGCATGATAGCTACACCTTCGCAAACATCGTTTGCACCATAGCAGTTTACTTTTGCACGAAGTCCGTCTGAATAAGACTTACGGAATACTTCTTTTACTGTGTTTGTGTATGGATCATACTCTGTCTCAACAAATGTGAATCCGTTGATACGGGAAATGATCTGAGCAGCGTCTTTTCCAAGACCGTTAAGGATAACACGGAGAGGTTTCTTACGAACCTTGTTTGCCTTCTCAGCGATACCGATAGCACCTTCTGCTGCAGCGAATGATTCATGTCCTGCAAGGAATGCAAAACATTCTGTCTCTTCTTCAAGGAGCATTTTTCCTAAGTTACCATGTCCAAGACCTACTTTACGAGTATCTGCAACTGAACCAGGGATACAAAATGCCTGTAATCCTTCACCGATTGCTGCTGCTGCGTCTGCTGCACGACGGCAGTCTTTTTTGATTGCGATAGCTGCACCAACTATATATGCCCAACAGGCGTTCTCAAAACAGATTGGCTGAATGCCTTTAATCTGGTCATATACATTTAATCCAGCATCTTTAGTAATCTTTTCAGCTTCTTCAATAGAAGCGATACCATAGCTGTTTAAAACGCTATTGATTTTATCAATTCTTCTTTCATATGATTCAAATAATGCCATTGTTCGTTTGCCTCCTTTATATTATTTTGCGATCTCTTCATCTGTTCTTGGGTCGATAAGCTTAACAGCGTCGTCAACACGGCCATACTGTCCACAAGCTTTTTCCCAAGCTGTGTTAGGATCATCACCTTTTTTGATGAAGTCTGTCATTTTTCCAAGGCTGACGAATTTGTAACCAATGATAAGGTCATCTTCATCTAATGCGATAGCTGTAACATAACCCTCAGCCATCTCTAAGTAACGAGGACCTTTCTTTAATGTACCATACATAGTACCAACCTGTGAGCGAAGTCCCTTACCAAGATCTTCAAGACCGGCACCGATAGCAAGTCCATCCTCAGAGAAAGCACTCTGCGAACGACCATAAACGATCTGAAGGAAAAGCTCTCTCATAGCTGTATTGATAGCATCACAAACTAAGTCTGTGTTTAATGCTTCCATTACTGTAAGTCCTGGAAGAATTTCAGATGCCATAGCTGCTGAATGTGTCATTCCTGAACATCCGATAGTCTCAACTAAAGCTTCCTGTATAATACCTTCCTTAACATTGAGAGTAAGTTTGCACGCACCCTGCTGTGGTGCACACCAGCCTACACCATGTGTAAAGCCGGAAATATCCTTTACTTCTTTTGCCTTAACCCATTTTGCTTCTTCTGGGATTGGTGCACAACCATGGTGTACTCCCTGAGCTACTGGGCACATGTTTTCTACTTCCTGTGAATAAATCATGTTCTTGCTCCTTTCAATAATGCTTATTATCTGCGACATTATCCGCAGTCCTAAACTATATTTTCGCATAAATTTATTGTGAAGTCTATACCTTTTTGAAAAATTTTGTCAAAAAATTTCAGATATTGCAAGATTTTATTGAATAAGACGGTAGAGACAGCAAAAACCGGCAATAATTGATAGTCAGTTATCAATTATCCCGGCTTTTATCATATCTAAAATATGTTTATATATTTGTGTGTGTCATAAAGCTTTCCGTTGTGCTTTATGGCAAGTTTATAATTTCCGTGAGCTATTGCCATAAGCGGCATACTCATATAATAATGCTGTGTTCCAAATACTTCAATAGTCTGCTCCGAATCCGTAAAGTCCTGTATATATGTGCCATTTTCATTATACAGATATATCTTTTCAAGTGTATGGTCAAGTGCTCTTATCTGTAATAATTCACCATACATACAAATCTGTGGTTTATCGTCATTATTTTCAATATCATCAAAATCTAACAGTTTGGTAAAATCCTCAGCATTTCCTTCAGCTTTTACAGGTGCATACAGCTCACCGACTACCATATCTTTAGAAAAATCTAACGGTTTCGCCATATCATTTATGTTAAATTCTATTGAATGTGCACTGAAATAATCCAACTCAGATGAAAATTCATTTGTAATCTCACCCGTATTGTAATCTATTTCATATATTTTTCCGTTATAGCCGTCAATAGGCGGTTTAAGATTTGCACACATGGCAAATACTTTTCCTGTCTTTGTATCATATTCCTCATTTGACCTTGTAACACTTAAAGGAACAGGGATATATTTATCCTGTGTGACTGTCATATTTTTCTCATCTATAGTAAAGAACATGATATTTGATTTTTTTTCTTTATCAAACCATTTGACAGGTCTTCTGTTTGCCGTATGATTGTCAAAAAGCATTATGTGAAGTCTGCCGTCCTTATTTTTTTCATCGTGAACTATCTGGATAGCGTGCTGCTGGAAGAACCATTTTATATCACCCTCCGGTTTAAGGACTTTGTCCTCAACATTAGTTTCCTTGTAAAATTTAGGGTTTGTTAAAATCCAGACAAGTTCGCCTTTCTCAAGACTTATCTTTGCGATAGTGTGGACATTACGCATTGAAATGATAACAGAATCATCCTTGGCAATATATTCTATTGAATTTATATGTGCCCAGTCATTTCTTGTAATGTATTTTTCCGGAAGAAGCTTATTCATATTTATTTCTCTTACTGCCTCGCCGGTAAATCTGTCTATCTCAACTATCTCATTCTCCATAAATGTATCATCCGTAGAACTTGAAAGTGCAAGTATGTTTCCACCCGGCTCTTTTTCTATCGCCCAGTGATGAAGTCCCTTTTTATCATAATAAGTACGGTAAACCCTGCCCATCATATCCATTTCATGCATTACAACTGTATTTGCATTTCCCCATGCAGGTCTCCTCATATGCTTTTCAGGGAATAAAAAGCGTCCGTCTTTAAAAAGATATACACCACAATACTGAGGAATTTTATTGAGTGCAAATCGGATATTTCCTTTTTTATCAAATGCATAAACACCGCCATGATACCCGCCTGAAACAAAAATAAAATCTTTTGACAATGGCTGTGTGCTGTTTGAAAGTTTTACGGCATTGTGAACCGGTTTATCAAGACCTCTTATGATAATGCGTAATTTCTTTGACGCAATTATGCTGTCGTTTTCATCGAGAAGCCTTACGATAATAATATTTACTGAATTTTCATATAATCCTAATAATGGAACCCTGTGATATTTAGTCATTATCTCATCACATACCGTGTAGTCGTCACTCCCTCTTTTGCCGGCTATGGTATATTGAACTTTACAGGACATATCCGTCACAAATAATGCAAGTGCAGATAACGGTGCAATACGATGCGGATTTTTGATGACAAGCATATTATCGAAATCATATTCTTTGCTTTTTAATATCTCGTTTATCGCTACTTCTCTTTTATAAGATGATATTGCAGCAATTTCTGATTTTGTATCTATATTTGTTTCATAGTTATTACTTATGTTATTATAAGTGACATTGTTTGCCCGAACCTGTTTTTCAAGCCATTTATAATTAGCTACAAGTGCGTTCATTGTTTTTTTCTTGATAGGTGCCAATAATTTGTTTATCGTTTTCATATTTCCATCCTTGTTTATAGTTCAAGTCATAATCTTAAGATTTTATTAAGATTTATGCTGATTTTAATATTAAAATACAAATATGTCATTTTTTTTGCAAAAAAGTGTTATTTCTGCCATTTTTTTACACTGTTATATTTATTTTGTATAATATCTATAGTCCATTATTGTTTTTATACAAAACTTTGTAACATAATTGCATTGAATTTGTAAGCTTCTGTTTGATATAATAGTATTTACTTGGTTAATTATATCCATACAATGTACGGAGGAATATTAAAATGAAAAATCTTAATGAAATACTTGATAGTTATAAGGTGACAGAGCTTAAGGAATTTGCCAAAAATTCTGGAGTTAAGGGTTATTCAAAATTAAAGAAAGCAGAGCTTGTTGATACTATTATTTCAAGACTTGCAAATGTTGATGTATCGACACTTGATCTGCCTGATGAGATTAAAAACAGCGTAAATGACAATATACAGAGTACGGCAGCAAATATGGTTGCAGCTATTGCAAAGGATGAAAACAATGTTGCTGCAGCAGATAATAAAGCTGCAACGGAAAATGGTGCAGACGATGACGGTGTTATCAAACTTAAAAACCGTTTATTTGGAGTTGCACCACTTGTTGCAAATGTAATTCCTGACGATATGCCGATACCTCCTTCAAATACACCTAACAGTTTTATGCAGATAAAAAAGATTTATCCAAATGATAAATGCCCTTGCGGAAGCGGTAAAAAATATAAAAAATGCTGCGGAAAAACAGCTTAATAAAAAGAGCAAAATCAGCATTTTGCCAACGAGAATTTTCCTATGCATAAAAAGAACACGGTCTATATTTTAAATCGTGTTCTTTTTGTTTACTCAGGTAAACTATTTCTATTCCTGTCTTTTTTATACTCAGATACATTATTATTATTTTTTTTATATCCGAATACATACTTCCTATTTGATATATGGATTATCTTTTTTCTACAATATCACCCTGTTTTTTATAGATACTTCCTTTTGGAACATATCCTCTTACACTTGACAGAGGGTAGATATTTGTATTACTTCCTATTATAGTACCCGGATTTAATACGCTGTTGCAGCCTACCTCAACATAATTTCCAAGAATGGCTCCCATCTTTTTAAGCCCTGTTTCTATCTTGTCACCCTCATATTTAATGACAACATTTGTCTTGTCTGATTTTACATTTGATGTAATTGAACCTGCACCCATATGTGATTTGTAGCCAAGGATTGAGTCGCCCACATAGTTGTAATGCGGCACCTGCACATTATTGAAAAGGATAACATTTTTTAGTTCTGTAGAATTACCTACGACACATTTTTCTCCTACTATCGCATTACCTCTGATAAAGGCACCCGGTCTTACTTCCGTATCTTTTCCGATGATACAGGGTCCGTTTATGGTTGCGGTAGGTGCTATAGCTGCCGACTTTGCTATCCATACATTGTCACCTTTTTTGTCATAATCATCAGGTGAGAGTGACTCACCAAGCCCCGTTATAAAGTCTTTTATCTTTGGAAGAACCTCCCACGGAAAATCAATATCCGTAAAAATATCTGCGGCTATTGTTTCATCGAAGTTAAATAAGTTTTTGTTTTTTAAATTTTCGTACATATGATTTCCCTCATTTCCATAATTTATTTGTAAATTAGCAATTTACTCTATATATTTTATTGCATTATATGATTATTGCACAAAAAAGTATTTTGTTCAAAATCATGCCACGGATTGCTGTCTGCTTTTATTTCTTATATCATTCATTATGCCTGTTTATTCTTTGTTTTTGAATTATCAGTACCGGACTTTGCGGTGGTTTTCTTAGCAGTTTTCTTTGAAGTCTTATAATTTGCAGCCGCCTTATCAAAGTAAGGTTTGAAAAGATTTTGATAATTTTTGCTCTTTACATTCTGCACATGATTTGTGATAAAGCTGTTTAGTTTCATCATATACTCTTCTTCTGTTATCTTGCCGTCTGCAACCATTGTAAGACCGAGTTCCCAGCTTGCCGTAAGTTCCGGGTTTAAAAGTGCATGGATTGATGCAAACACAACATCATATATCATCTCACCAAGAAGCGTCGGTGTTATAATCTGCGTCTTTTTATTTAAAGAAAGATATTTGATATTAACAAGTTTGCTGAGTATCTCAGCTCTTGTTGCACTCGTACCGATACCACTTCCTTTTATCTGTGCCCGGAGGTCCTCATCTTCGATAAGCTGCCCCGCATTTTCCATAGCAAGTATCATTGAACCTGAATTGTATCTTTTTGGAGGTGAAGTCTCACCTTCTTTAATCTCAGCCGAAAATAAATCTATCTCCATGCCTTTTTTTAACTGTTTTATCTTCTCAATGGCATTTTTGTCAAGTTTATTGTCATTGTCTGCCGCATCATCTGCACTGCCTTCTGTGGTCTGTGCCTGCTTATCCGTAAGTTTCTGTTTTGCAAAAGAAGCACTTGCAATAGCAAGATACCCCTCTTTTGTCATTATTTTAAAACTTGCAAAAAATGACTCTTTAAGTCTTTCGGCAGTAATATTTATCTTGAGATATTCTGCCGACGGATAAAAAATACAAAGAAATCGTCTGACAATTACTTCATATACCCTTGCTGCTGTCTGGGTTACGCTGTTTAATGCATTAAATCCCTGACCTGTAGGTATGATGGCATAATGGTCAGTTATCTGTTTGTCATTGACATATTTTGTCTTTTCAATCCCTTTATAACTCTGTGCTTCAAGTATTCCCGAAGCTATGTCCCTTACGAGTGCATAGTTTCTAAGACCGCTGATATTTTTGTGTATTTCTTTTGCAACTGCGGTTGATAACACTCTTGCATCAGTTCTCGGATATGTAACAAGCTTCTTTTCATAAAGTTCCTGAACTATCTTTAATGTTTCATCGGGACTTATCTTAAAAAGTTTTGAACAGGTATTTTGCAATTCGGCAAGATTGAAAAGCAGAGGAGGATTTTTCTTCTCTTTTTTCTTTTCGGCTTTACATATAACTGCTTTTACCGCAGGAGTCTCTATCTTTAATTCATCTATCAGCTTTTGTGCATCTTCTTTTTTATTAAAGCCGTTTTCTTTATATAAAAGATGCGATTCAAAATACTGTGAACCTTTTACGGCACGCCATTCACCGTCAAATTTTTGCCCCTCATATCCAAAATTTCCGATAACACGGTAAAAAGGAGTCTTTACAAAATCCCTTATCTCACGCTCTCTCTTGACTACCATACCGAGAACACATGTCATAACCCTGCCGACAGATACTGCAGACCATCTACCATTGTTTAGATAGTCCATTATCGTTCTGCCATATTTGAGTGAGAGAACTCTTGAAAAGTTGATACCCATAAGATAATCGCTTTTTGCCCTCAGATATGCTGCTGAAGAAAGATTATCATATTCTGATAAAAGTTTTGCTTCTTTTATACCTCGTTTAATCTCCTCCTCTGTCTGTGAGTCTATCCACACACGCCTTTTTTCTTTGTCGGGTGACACTTTTGCCATATCATCGACAAGACGATATATATATTCTCCTTCTCTTCCTGAGTCGGTACAGACATATATGCAGGATACATCGTCCCTGTTTAAAAGACCTTTTACTATATTAAACTGTTTTGAAACACCGGGAATGACCTCATATAAAAAATGTTCCGGAATAAACGGAAGTGTCTGAAAACTCCATTTTTTAAGTGCCGCATCGTAGACCTCAGGATAACTCATCGTAACAAGATGACCTACGCACCAGGTTACGACACTGTTATCTGACTCAAGATAGCCTTTAGAAGCGTTTCCGTTTACATTGAGCACTTTGGCAAATTCCTTTGCAACACTCGGTTTCTCGGCTATAAAAAGATTTTTACCCATTACTAATTATCCTTAATTTTATTTTAGACATTATGACAAATGCGTTACAATAAACACCTGTGGTGCAACATATAATGCAAAATCATTTATTTGTCACAATTCTTTCTGTCATTTAAAAAAGCCGTATAACTTTTGTGGCTGAATATCGCTGCTACTATGGCAACTCCGGCAAGACATACATACTTAACGATTTTTGTTACATTTATTTCTACATTTACTCGTGTTCCTTTTTCCATGATAAACCTCCATTTCTGTGCAGACCTTGCAAGTCAAAATTGGTACTATATATGGGTGCACATAACAATATAAATTTTTAAAGCAGTTTATTTTTAAATTTTATAATCTCCTCTGCTGACAGTCATTTCATAGCCGACAGATTCAATCCTGTTTCTTAAGCATCCGGCACACTGAGCCGACTCCTCTCCTGTACATATCTTATTGTCATATAGCTGGTACTTTTTACGCACTGAAACAGGCGAAAGATTTGGCATGACTACATTTGCCCCGGCTTTAAGACCAAGTTCCCTTCCGTTTGGTGCTATCGTTCCGAGTGCTGTTGTCGATGGCAAAAGCACATTCGGAAACATAAGCCTTAGTATTCCAAGAAGAAATAATGTCTGTTCGAGCGTACCGTTTTCCATATCTGCAAAAGGAGTGTCCTGCTGTGATATATAAGGACCAATTCCTATCATATGTGGCTTAAGTTCCTTTAAAAATAACAGGTCATTTACAAGATACTCTGTCGTCTGATAAGGCGAACCAACCATAAATCCCGCACCAACCTGATAACCTATCTCTTTTAAGTCAAAAAGACATTTTTTTCTATTTTCAAGTGAAAGTTCGTCAGGATGAAGTTTTCTATAGTGTTCATCCGTAGCTGTTTCATGTCTTAAAAGGTATCTGTCTGCACCTGCATCATACCAGTATTTATAGGTGTCGTAGTCCCTCTCTCCTACCGATAAAGTCACTGCACAATCACTATGCCGCTTTTTTATATTTCTTACTATATCAGCGATTTTTTCAGCAGTAAAGAACATATCTTCACCGCCCTGAAGAACAAAAGTTCTAAATCCTAGCCTGTAACCCTCATCGGCACATTCGAGTATCTCATCCCCGCTAAGTCTGTACCTTGATGCGTTCGTGTTGCTTTTTCTGATACCGCAATAATAGCAGTCATTGCGACAATAGTTGCTGAATTCTATAAGTCCTCTTATATAAACATCTTTTCCATATATGTTTTCTCTTACTTTTCTGGCAAGACCGAAAAGATATTCGGAATCTTCCTCATCATGCTCTGAAAGCATTTTATAAAATTCATCAGCAGATAATATACTGTTTTTGTGTAATTTATCTATCAATTCTTTTTGAAGCATATTACTCCCCATTTCTGCACACATTTTTGTGTATAGTGCGAAATATAATATATTTCACATATAAGATTTATGTCAAGTATGTGCAGCTAAAAATCTAATAACCAAGTTCTTCGCCTACAAGTATAACTTTTATTCTGCCCGAAATAGCAGATCTTCTTGTTATTACTGTCTGACAGCAGATGCAATCATCAGACTGGCAGTCTGCACATCTTCCGATTTTTGAACATGGTGTATTTTTTGAAAGTCGTACTGCATTTGGCGGTGCGGCAATATTTCTTACTCTTGATATTGCCTCCTCAACATTTTTTACAACTTTGTTCATTCCTACGATAAGAATAACATTTTCAGGTCCGTGGCAAAGACAGGCAACCCTGTTTCCTGTTCCGTCAATATTTACAAGTTCCCCATCCATTGTTACGGCATTTGAACTCATAAAATAATAATCAGATGTCACTATTTTTCCAAAAAGTTCTCTTTTTTCTTCCGGTGTCTTAGCATCTGCCCTGTCGTATATTATATAATCATCAGATTCTTTAAGGTCATCTATAAGACCAATCTCCGAGAGAGTCATCGAACCGCCCCATGATATAGTGCTGTCCGGAGTCAGAAAACGCTTTGCTTTTGCATTTGCCTCCTCTCTGTCTATGCAATAGTATCCCTCAATTCCTCTTGTATTAAACTTATTTATTATCGTCTCAGCCAGATTTTGATAATTTTCCTGTTTTGGAGTAAGTTCTATTTCTAAATCATCCATGTCGTTGTCCTCCTTACAATCAGTGTGGCTGTCCACACCCATAAAGTGTGAACAGCCACATAAAAAAAACTCCGTGAGAATGTGCATTTCGCGGAAAAGAAATAAATGCTACACATTCCACTCAAGCGCGAAAGAGTCGCAAGCGACTCTTTGTTCTAAAATTTTTTTATTCGTAAAGAGGATATTTGTCTGTAAGGCTCTTTACGATAGCTGTTGCTTTTTCAGTATTTGCTTCATGATCATCAATGATAAGTGCAATAGCTTCTGCGACTTTATCCATATCATCAGTATTAAAACCTCTTGTTGACACGGCAGCAGTTCCAAGACGGATACCACTTGTTACAAAAGGTGACTGAGGATCGTCCGGAATAGTGTTTTTATTGCAAGTGATATGAGCTGCGTCAAGCCATTTCTCAACTTCTTTTCCGGTAAGTCCCTTGTCTGCAAGGTCAACTAACATAAGATGATTGTCTGTACCGCCTGATACAATTTTGATGCCACGCTTGATAAGTCCGTTTGCAAGTGCCTGTGCATTGTCAATGATGTTCTTTCCATACTCTTTAAATGCCGGGTCAAGGGCTTCTTTAAAACATACAGCCTTTGCAGCGATAACATGCATGAGCGGACCACCCTGTATTCCAGGGAATAATGCCTTGTTAAGCTTATGCTCTTCAGCAAATTCCTTACTTGAAAGAATCATACCTCCACGAGGTCCACGGAGTGTCTTATGTGTTGTAGTTGTAGTAACATGAGCATAAGGGATAGGGCTTTCGTGGTAACCTGCTGCAACAAGACCAGCGATATGTGCCATATCTACCATGAGATATGCACCTACTTCGTCTGCGATTTCCCTAAATCTCTTAAAGTCAATCTTTCTTGCATATGCACTTGCACCTGCAACGATAAGTTTTGGTTTGCACTCTTTTGCAATACGCTCAACTTCATCATAATCTATATATCCGTCACTGTTTAC
This sequence comes from Clostridium sp. AF34-13, assembly GCF_003477845.1. NCBI lineage: Bacteria > Bacillati > Bacillota > Clostridia > Eubacteriales > Clostridiaceae > Clostridium > Clostridium sp. AF34-13. Next base: position 124,107 of record NZ_QUEB01000004.1, on the reverse strand, counting down.
ACCATAAGGTACACAGTTAAAATATTTTCCTGAAAAGTTTACCGGGCTTCCATGTGTAAGATGTCCGCCGTGGTCAAGGTTCATTCCCATAAATGTATCACCCGGCTGCATAAGTGCAAAGAATACAGTCATATTTGCCTGTGCACCTGAATGTGGCTGAACATTTGCATAAGTACATCCAAAGAGCTTCATTGCTCTGTCTCTTGCAAGGTCTTCGACTACATCTACATGCTCACATCCACCATAATATCTTTTTCCAGGGTAACCCTCAGCATACTTATTTGTAAGTGTGCTTCCCATAGCTGCCATAACAGCTTTGCTTACAAGGTTTTCTGATGCAATAAGCTCAATGTTGTCTCTCTGTCTCTGTGTCTCGTCCGCCATAGCTTTTGCCAGGTCCGGATCATAATTCTGAACTTCACTAAATGAATACACTCAAATGTCCTCCTTGTGTTATATTAATATTTATCTCAGCATGAATATACAACAGGTGTTATATTTTAATGCAGTAAATATCTGTATTTTTTGATTATTATTTATTTTTCAGCTATATAAAAATTTATTATTTATGTCTATGCTTCGTCTATCGCTTTTCCAATGTCGTGTCGCATATATTTATTTTCAAAGTCAACCCACTCTGTAGCCCTATAAGCATTTGCTCTGGCTTCTTTTAAGTTTGCACCTTTTGCTGTTATTCCAATGACACGACCGCCGTTTGTGACGATGCCTTCATCTGTTTTCTTTGTACCTGCATGGAATGCATAGTAACCCTCTTTGTCTTTTCCTTCAAAATTTTCAAGACCTTTGATAAGCTTTCCTTTTTCATAATGCTCAGGATAACCGTCAGATGCAAGAACAACGCATACTGCCGCATTGTCCTCAAAGGAAAGTTCGATTTCGTTAAGCCTTCCATCTATGCAGGCGTCTATGACATCAATAATATCATTTTCCATACGAGGAAGCACAACCTGTGCCTCAGGGTCACCAAATCTTGCATTGTACTCAAGAACCTTCGGACCGTCCTCAGTGAGCATAAGTCCTACAAATAAAATACCTGTAAAATCTCTACCCTCTGCTTTCATTGCATCCATTGTCGGCTGATAGATATGTTTTTCACAGAATTCTTTTACATCGGCAGTATAAAAAGGACTTGGTGAGAATGTACCCATTCCACCGGTATTTAATCCCTTATCCCCGTCTTTAGCACGCTTATGATCCTGTGCACTTGTCATAGGTTTGATATGAGTACCGTCACAGAAACAAAGAACAGATGCTTCACGACCTGTCATAAAGTCTTCTATTACAATAGTGTCACCTGCTTCACCAAACTGTTTGTCGAGCATGAGTGTTGTGACCCCAGCTTCTGCTTCTTCAAGCGTCTGACATATAAGCACACCTTTTCCGAGTGCAAGACCGTCAGCTTTTAAAACAATAGGAAAACTTGCATTTTCAAGATATAAAAGAGCTTCCTCAGGCGAGTTAAATGTCTCATAATGACAAGTTGGAATATTGTATTTTTTCATAAGATCTTTTGAAAAACTCTTAGAGCCCTCAATGATAGCAGCGTTTTTGCGTGGTCCGAATACACGGAGACCTCTTTCTTCAAAAACATCAACGATACCGCCTACGAGTGGATCATCCATACCTATAATCGTAAGGTCTATCTCATTTTTCTCTGCAAAATCCGCAAGTTTGTCAAATTCCATTGCAGCAATATCAACACATTCAGCTATCTGCGAAATGCCACCGTTTCCCGGTGCACAATAAATCTTATCTACTTTTTTACTCTGCGATACACTCCATGCTATAGCGTGCTCGCGTCCACCGCTTCCTACTATAAGAACTTTCATCATCATCCTCCATTTCTACACAATGTACTCTTTGAAAAAGACATAAAAACTGTTTATTCTTCAATATGTGCAATGCCGTCAATAACTTTAACTTTTCCGGCACCTATCAGGTCAATGGCCTCAGGCAGGATATTCCATTCTGCTTCTTCCATAACACGCTTTTGCAAAATCTCAGGTGTATCATTTTCATGTACCTTAACGGCTTTTTGCAATATGATAGGACCGTGGTCTGCTTCTTCGTCAACAAAATGCACCGTTGCACCTGTAACTTTATTGCCTGTTGCAAGTACACTCTCATGTACCTTAAGCCCGTAATATCCCATACCACAATGTGACGGGATAAGTGACGGATGTATATTTATTATCCTGTTTCTGTATTCATGTATCATCTTTACAGGGACTATTACAAGATAGCCGGCAAGAACAACCAGATCAATATCGTGTTTTTTTAGGGTGTCAACCATTGTATTCGCAAAATCATCTCGATTTTCATAATCCTTAGGTCTGATGCAGACAGCATCTATACCTGCTTTTTTTGCACGCTCTAAAGCGTAAGCATCAGGTTTGTTGCTGATGACTACTGATATTTCTGTATTTTTGATAGTACCGTCATTTATCTTGTCAATAATAGCCTGGAGATTTGTTCCTCCACCTGAAACACATACGGCAATCTTTTGTTTCTGTCCGTTCATGTATGAAACCTCCTCATAAAGCATTAAGCGGATACGATATATCCGCTTTTTGCCTTTTGTCTGGTAATGTGATTAAAACAAATATTCGCAATCCGCTTAATACCTGCTTGATAGTGATTAAACTAATGTAACACCTTTTTCACCCTTAATAATCTCACCAACGATAAATGCTTTCTGACCTGACTTATTTACAAGTTCAACAGTCTTATCAGCGTCTGCCGCATCAACTGCAAGCATCATGCCGATACCCATATTGTATGTATTATACATCATTTCTTTTGCAATATCTCCGTCTTTTGCAAGCATATCAAAAATAGGTGGTATCTCGTAACTGTCAGCCTTTATCTGTGCACGAACACCATCGTGAAGCATACGAGGAATATTTTCATAAAATCCACCACCGGTGATATGGCTGCATCCTTTTATCGTAACGCCGCCCTCTTTTACAGAACGAAGTGCTTTTACATAAATGATAGTCGGTGTAAGTAAAGTTTCACCTAAAGTCTTTCCGCCAAGTGATTCATAACTTACTGCAAGATTTTCTTTCTTCATAGGGAATACTTTTCTTACAAGTGAATATCCATTGCTGTGAATACCTGAAGATGCGATACCTACAAGTACATCTCCCTCTTTGATTGACTTGCCCGTTATCATATTTTTACGGTCAACTACACCTACGGCAAAACCTGCAAGGTCATATTCATCTACCGGATAAAAACCAGGCATCTCTGCTGTTTCACCACCGATGAGTGCGGCATTTGACTGTCTGCATCCCTCAGCGACACCGCTTACTATAGACGCAATCTTTTCAGGTTCATTTTTTCCACATGCTATGTAGTCTAAGAAAAATAATGGTTCACCACCTGCACATGCAATGTCATTTACACACATTGCAACACAGTCGATACCAACTGAATCATGCTTATCCATCTCAAAAGCTACTTTTAACTTTGTACCAACGCCATCTGTTCCTGATACAAGTGTAGGCTGCTCCATGTTCTTGAAAGCCTCCATAGAAAATGCACCTGAAAAACCACCTATGTCTGTAAGCACTTCATCCCTCATCGTGCTTGCAATGTGTTTTTTCATGAGTTCAACAGCTTTGTAGCCTGCTTCGATGTCAACTCCAGCGTTTTTGTAATCCATTATTGCCTCCATTCTGCCTTGCGGCACATAAAATTTTCAAGTTCTTTTATCAGATATTTTGTAATATTATTAAATTTTTTTACAAAATTACTATAAACATTTTAAATTTTATCACAAATATTATCATTTGTCATTGAAAATTTATCGAAAAAGTTTAAAAACTTGTTTTTATATGTGAAAAAAGGTATAATCAAGACTGTCCTGTCATAAAAAACTTAAATGATTTAGAAATCATAATGCTTTTGTAAAACATAAAACTAAAATTTTTTAAGGACACCGGTTGAGGAAAAAACATCTTTTAATCTCAGCTTAAAATTACTAAAATGCACGGTAATAATATACGGCTGAATCACAAGAATAGACAGCAGGCGGTAATATCGGCAGAAATGAGGAATTGATGAATTTTAAAGATTATATAAAAACACACAATATTTTAGTAGACGGTTCTTTTGGAACATACTATGCAGAAAAATACCACACAAACGAAGCCCCTGAATATGCAAATATATATCATAAGGACAGAGTGACAAACATTCATTCTTCCTATCTGGATGCAGGAGCAAATCTTATAAGAACAAATACATTTGCGACAAATACTATGTCTATGCAGAAAGACTTTTCTTTTGTAGAAGATAATATCAAAGAAGCAGTTTCACTCGCCAAGATAGCAGTCAAACTTTCAGGAAAGAAAGATATATTTATAGCCGGTGATATAGGTCCTGTCTCGACGGTATCAGGTGTTTCCAATGAAAATCTTATAAATGAATATTTTAATATAGCAAAGACATTTGCGGATGAAGGGATTGAGATAATACAGTTTGAGACATTTATGAGTCTTGATGTCCTTGCGGATGTGATACCTAAGATAAAGAAAGAACTTGGTCTTTTTATAATGGTATCTTTCTCCGTAAATCAGCTTGGCTACAGTGCATCAGGACTTAGTGCAAAAAATCTTATAAATGACATATGTGCTGTCGATGGCGTTGATGCCGTCGGATTAAACTGCGGCATCGGACCTTATCATATGTATAATATACTTGAAAAAATCAAACTTCCCGAAGACAAAGTGCTTATCGCAATACCAAATGCAGGCTATCCTGTACTTACAAGAAACAGAATGGAATTTAACAGCCATCCTGAATATTTTGCAGAAAAGACAAAAGAACTGCTCTCACTCGGTGCAGATATAATAGGCGGCTGCTGTGGGACTTCTCCTGAGTTTATAAAGTCTCTTTATGACATTATGAGCATGGATATAAAGGCTGATAAAAAGATACAAAAAACAGATGCGGCTGATGAAAAAGTTTCAAAAAGATGCGGCTTTTTATATGATGAGAACGGCAGAAAGAAAGACAAAAAATTTATCGCCGTTGAACTTATACCACCTTTTAACACTGATGATGAGAAACTTCTTGAATCCGCACATTATCTTAAAAATGCGGGTGTCGATGTTCTTACATTTCCGGATTCTCCGTCAGGAAGAACAAGAGTCGATTCTGTCCTTATGGCAGCAAAAGTTTACAGGGAAACCGGTATCGATGTAATGCCTCATGTATGCTGTCGTGACAAAAATGCATTTGCCATGAGGGCAATGTTTATGGGTGCAAAGATAAATGACATTAAAAATTTCCTTATCATAACAGGCGATCCTGTACCTGCATCAGCGAGAGATCTTGTCAAATCCGTATTTAATTTCAGTTCGGTAGGTCTTATGAAGATTGCTCAGGAAATGAACAGGGAAGTATTTAATGAAAATCCATTAAACTATGGTGGTGCAATAAACCAGAACCTCATAAATCTCGAATCAATAATAAACACTACAAAGAGAAAAATGGACGCAGGTGCAAGCTTCTTCCTTACCCAGCCTGTATTTTCAAAAGAAGAAGCCGACAGACTCAGAAAAATCAAGGAGGAAACAGGTGCTTGTATATTTGCAGGTATAATGCCGCTTATAAGCCGCAGAAATGCTCTCTTTATGAAAAATGAGATTGCAGGTATAAATGTGACCGATGAGATAGTAAACCGCTATCCTGAAAACGGCTCAAAGGAGGACGGCGAAAAAGTTGCCGTGGAACTTGCAAAAGAGATAATATCCTATATTGATGATTTTGCGGATGGTTATTATTTCAGTTTTCCGTTCAACAGGGTTTATCTTCTAAATAGGATTTTGGGATAACCTTGCTTGAATAAAGTTTGACGAAAAAATAGAAGTACCTTTTTCTAACTCATGGACAACTTGCGTTTCGGAGAACATCGTAGCAGTACATAAAGGTGTCAAATACACACCTTAAGTACTGACGATGTTCTAATGTTCTTCGCTGAAAATACTATATCTGTTTTTTCTGTGTAATGATAGTTGTTAGTTTTAAATATTGCCTTTTAGATAAGTAAAAGCAATCCTATACAATAAATTTTTATATTTATCGTACATTATTTCAAATTCATGAGCACTCATTTTTGACTTCATATTATGCCTCCTTTCACTTTATATACAAGTGAAAATGAAAAAAAGTCAATTTTTTATTTTATTTTTTCAATCAGAGAATAAAGTGTTTTTACTACATCATAATATCTGCTTTCGTCCATATTAAATTTTCCATTATGTATAGGATAATTTGTTTCTTTTTCGATTTCTGCCGTAAATACGATGAATACTCCTTTTGCATAATTAAAGTAGTATGCTGCACTGTCCCCGGACAGAAAGTGTTTGTCTACCAGCCGGCAGTTTTTGTTCCAAATTTTACTGCCACATTCCAGTGTGGTGTCTACAAGATATTTGTCGTTTATTATAGGTGGTATCGGCTCTTTTGTTATATCCATTTCTACTTTTACATTATATTTTTCTTCAATCTGTGATGCAATGTCAAAGATAATATTGTATAATTTGTGATAATCTTCGGGTTTTGCCGCTCTGAGTGTTCCCTCCATATAAACATCTGATGCGATAACATTTTTTGCCGAACCGCCGTTTATCGTTCCTATCCCCGTTATAAATGGCAGGTCTGAGGTGTATGTGCTGTTTAGTTCGTTTAATTTTAATATAAATTCACTTGATGCCACAATCGCATCAGTGCCTTTATCCGAGTTACACCAGTGTGCAGATTTACCTTTTATTGCCACTTCCATTTTTCCGATAGCAGCAGATGCAGAGCCATATTGCACTTCCATTCCATATGGGGCATCATTTACAAAATGAAACATTATAAAGTAATCTACATCAGGTGATTTCATAACACCACCGTTAAGCATTATATCTGTTCCTTCTCCATTTTCCTCGGCAGGCTGAAATATAAATTTTATCGTATTTTTTAATTCGGATTTATTTTCGTTACATATTTTTGCAAGTACAAGTGCACACGCCATTATAGCGTCATGACCGCAAGCGTGTGATACTTCTTTATTCAGACTTTTATATTCAATATCATTTTCTTCTTTGACAGCTATCGCATCCATTTCAGCACGCACTGCTATGACTTTTGCACCTGGATTTCCAGAGTATATAACGGCAGTTATGCCACACTCCCCTATTCTTTTCGTTACAATTCCATTTTTATTTAAATATTTTTCTATATAGTCGGCAGTTGAATATTCTTTTAAGCTGAGTTCCGGGTGTGCATGAAAATATCGTCTGAGTTCCACTATTTCATTTTGATAATCCTTAAATTTTGTTGTTTTCATTCTAGTCCTCGTTTATATTTTAGCCTTATTGTTATCACTTTCAGTCTCATTAGTCTAACTCACATTCAGGTTATTGCTGCTGTAATTTAAAAATGCTAATTAAGAAAGAACCCTATAAGTATCAGATTTTTCCAACACCTATAGGGTTTTTTAAAATTATGATTAAAACAGACATTCGCAAATAACGAAGCATCTGACATTCAAAATATGAGATTAGTTGCCCATCTGAGCTGCAACTTCTGCTGCGAAGTCTTCTTCTTTCTTCTCAAGACCTTCACCAGTCTCAAAACGAACAAAGCTCTTAAGGTTGATGCTTACTCCCTCAGCCTTAGCAACGCTCTCTACATACTTCTTAACATTCTCTTTGTTCTCAGCCTTAACATATTCCTGCTCAAGAAGGCAAACCTCTTTAAGCTCTTTGTTAAGACGACCTGTAATCATCTTCTCGATGATTTCATCAGGCTTGTTAGCATTCTTAGGATCGTTCTTAGCCTGTGCAAGAAGGATTTCCTTCTCATGCTCTTTGTACTCAGCATCTACATCATCAGATGAAAGATACTTTGGATTTAATGCAGCAATCTGCATAGCTACATTCTTTAAGCACTCTTTAACTGCGTCAGTTGCATTGGCTGTGTCAGCTTCAACTAAAACACCAATCTTTCCGCCTGCATGGATATAAGAAACTACTGTTCCCTCTGTCTCAATCTTAGCGAAACGACGAATGTTCATGTTCTCACCGATAACAGCGATCATAGCTTTAAGCTTCTCATCTACTGTAACGCTTGTGTCAAGTGCCCAAGGCTCAGCAAGGAAAGCATCGATATCTGCTGCTGATGTTGTCTTAGCCTGAGCTGCAACTTCTGCAACATAATCCTGGAATTTCTCGTTCTTAGCAACGAAGTCTGTCTCAGAGTTTACTTCTACGATAGAAGCTGTCTTTCCATCTTCTGAAACATCAACTGCAACGATACCTTCTGCAGCGATACGACCAGACTTTTTAGCAGCCTTAGCAAGACCGTTCTCTCTAAGCCACTCTACTGCCTTGTCCATATCTCCGTCAGTCTGACCGAGTGCTTTCTTACAATCCATCATTCCGGCACCAGTCATTTCTCTTAACTCTTTAACCTGTTTAGCTGTAATTGCCATTTTAGAATCCTCCTATTTAAAATTTGATTATGCGTCAGCTTCCTCAGCTGCTTCTTCTGCCATAGACTCACCCTGGTTAGCTTCGATAACTGCGTCAGCCATCTTAGAAACGATAAGTTTAACGGCTCTGATAGCATCATCGTTACCTGGGATAACATAGTCAAGTTCTTCTGGATCACAGTTTGTATCTGCGATACCGATAAGAGGAATACCAAGTGTATGTGCTTCCTGAATACAGATTCTTTCTTTCTTTGGATCTACTACAAAGATAGCGTCAGGGAGCTTCTTCATATCTTTGATACCGCCGAGGTTCTTCTCAAGCTTATCCCACTCTTTTTTGATAAGGATAACTTCCTTCTTAGGAAGAACATCAAATGTACCATCTTCAGACATAGTCTCGATTTCTTTTAATCTCTTGATACGAGTCTGGATTGTCTTGAAGTTTGTAAGCATACCACCAAGCCATCTCTCGTTTACATAATACATTCCACAACGCTCAGCTTCTGTCTTGATAGAATCCTGTGCCTGTTTCTTTGTTCCTACGAAAAGGATAGAACCACCGTTTGCAACGATGTCTTTAACAGCATTGTAAGCTTCATCTACTTTACCTACAGATTTCTGTAAGTCGATGATATAAATACCATTACGCTCTGTGTAGATGTACTCAGCCATTTTAGGGTTCCATCTTCTTGTCTGATGTCCAAAGTGAACACCTGCTTCAAGTAACTGTTTCATTGAAATAACGCTCATAATTGTACCTCCATGGTTTTTCTTCTTCCATATGCTTCCAAACATAAGACCTTTGACATGGCGTTACTATGTCAAGGCACCGATACGAAATCCGCATATGTGATTGATAATAAATTAATAGGTATGTCATGCGACAATGCACACAACATACCTACTATATCATAATATTTTTTGGTTTGCAAGTAATATTTTTACAATCCTAAGATTTTCTCAACTGTTTTCTGCATATCCTTTGTCTCACATACTGTATCATGAAGTACAGGTGCCGTACGGATTTCTTCAACTGCATTTGGAATTTTAACTCCTGATGTTTTGCAAAGCCCATCGATAAGGGCAAAATCGTCCATTCCCTCATACTTTTTGTCGATGGCACTCATAACGCTTGTGCCAAACTTGTATGGGCTTGCTGTTGACGCGATGATTGTCTTTGTATCATCGTTTGTTTTTTCTTTGTATGTATGATATACGGAAGATGCTACTGCCGTATGAGTATCCATTACATAACCTGTCTCATCAAATACTCTCTTTATCTCTTTTGCAGTGTCCTCTTCACTTGCCCATCCGCCTGTGAAGTCAGCAAGTTTTGATTTCATTTCATCTGTGATAGTATATTTTCCTGTTGTCTTAAGAGCGTCCATCATGTCTGCTGTCTTCTTGGCATCATCCCCGGCAATTCTAAAGATAAGTCTTTCGAGGTTGCTTGAGATAAGAATATCCATAGATGGTGATGAAGTAAGGATAAACTCACGGTTTCTGTCGTAAACACCCGTCTCAAAGAAATCGTAAAGAACTTTGTTTTCATTTGAAGCACAGATAAGTTTTCCAACAGGAACACCCATATTCTTGGCATAGAATGCTGCAAGGATATTTCCAAAGTTTCCTGTAGGTACTACAAAGTTTACTTTCTCTCCTGCCTTTATATCTCCGTTTGCAAGAAGTCTTGTGTATGAATAAACATAGTAAACAACCTGTGGTACAAGACGGCCGATGTTGATAGAGTTTGCAGATGAGAACTGGTATCCGTGCTCGTCCATCACTTTTGCAAGCTCTTTGTTGTTAAACATTGCCTTAACACCGCTCTGTGCATCATCAAAGTTTCCTGTGATGCCGACAACTTTTGTGTTTGCACCTTTCTGTGTCACCATCTGGCGTTCCTGAATCTTGCTTACGCCGTTTTTAGGGTAAAATACGATAATACTTGTTCCCTCAACATCTGCAAATCCGGCAAGAGCAGCCTTTCCTGTATCTCCTGAAGTAGCAGTAAGTATAACAATCTCATTTTTGATATTGTTTTTCTTAGCTGATGTTGTGAGAAGGTGAGGCAGTATTGAAAGTGCCATATCTTTAAAGGCAATCGTTGCACCGTGGAATAACTCAAGATAGTATGCATCTGACTTCTTCACAAGCGGAGCAATCTCTTTTGTGTCAAACTTTGAATCATATGCTCTCTCGATGCAGGTCTTTAATTCATTTTCCGTAAAGTCAGTGAAAAACAGCTTCATAACTTCATATGCTGTCTCCTGATATGTCATCTTAGATATATCTTCTAAAGATACATCAAGTTTTGGAATACTAACAGGTACAAAAAGTCCGCCGTCATCCGCAAGACCTTTTAAGATAGCCTGTGATGCAGTAACCTTTGTGCCCTCGCTTCGAGTGCTCTGATACATAAGTTCCATTATTTCCTCCATTCCGCCGCACCATATATAGTACAGTCATTAAATAATTATCTTTTTGTCTTTTAATGATACATTATACAGTATGAAAGAAGTTATTGCAAGAATGTTTCTGACATATTCTAACTATATATCAAGATATTTTTATGTTACAATGTACTATCATCCTAATTTTCCCACCACTCCTTTATAAACATTGTTTTATCTATATAAAAACATTGATTTTCTATTATCTTGTCATATCTTTGCTTTCCAGTACATAAAGTTGTATTTACTTATAAAATTCATGACAGTGATACCTAAACAGTCTTGTAAGGCATCTGTCAAACCATGATACATTACCTTTGTCAGCAAGTGCCCGTTCCATAAAGTACAATGCACCTGCCGAATGGTCTACACCTGCTAAGGCATCTTTTACGGCACTTTTTGTATCATCAGATACATTTACTGTATAATATCTTCCGTCCATTATAGGCGAGAACTGGTATGTCCCACCTCTGTGTGCGAAAACTACATCTTTTATCGTTGATGGAAATGATTTATTTTTAACTCTGTTTAAAACAACATTTGCGACAAGCACTTTACCCTTATGATCCTCGCCGCCTGCTTCTGCTTCAACTATCCTCTCAAGAATTTTTCTGTCAGTTGCAGTTACGCTTACGCCACAGGCTTTTTTAATCTGTTTTACCCTGTATGCTTTCAGTCTTTCATCATGCAGCCGTTTCAGATTTGAAATCTTTTTAATATTTGCTCTGTTTTTTATGCCATATTCATTTTCTGACATTATCACAACATTGTTTTCTTTAATTGTTTTAGAAAGGCAGTCGCTTGAATTTAATAATCCCATAGTCATACTGCCAGCCATTATCATAATAAATATTTTGTTATTATACATATAAATTCTCCTTACATAACAATATATGAATACTTTTGTAAAATTATTCACATATTTGTAATAATTTATACACGCTATTTTATGTATTGCATTTAATTTTCAATACTTTTTATAATATTATACACTTGCAACAGCATTACAGATGCATTGCTTAATTTGATAAAGGTTTTATTTATGTTGTATTTTAAATTCTTAAATGTTAAAATCAATATAGTTAGTTTATTTTCCAAAGACAAATAATAAACAGGAGAAACATATTTATGAAAAATTTACCCGGAGTATTTAAGGCTCAAAAGAAAAATGGGGATGTTTATTACAGAAGTTCCATAACATTCCGCTCAAAACATATAAGTCTTGGAAGTTTTGATAATGAGGAGGACGCCAATGCAGCATATAATGATGCAACAGCTATAATTCAAAGTGAAAACACATATCTTCCGGATGATTTTTCTAAAACAATATGTCAAAAGCTTGATTTTAAAAAATGGGTATCTCTGATAAATTTTAAAAATAATGGAATATATATCAAAACACCGATATATATGCGTAATAAATTTTTCAACTACTACCTTTCAAAAAATGATGTGCTTACTTTTGATGTAGATGACCTTTTCTACTATTCTAACCATTCTATAATGAGACGAGGAACACATCTGTTTGTTGCTGAATACGGTATGCAGACAAATATCGCATCGAGGTACGGCATAAGAAATTTTGCAAGAAAAGATATTGATTTCAGATTTGTAAACGGAGATATAAATGATTTTAGATATGCGAATATTGAGATAATAAATCCATATCAGGGAGTTACCGTTGAAACCGCCAACGGTATAACTTCTTACATATCCAAAATTCATATAAACGGTTACAATCTTATAGGAAAGTATGACAAGATAGAGCACGCTGCCATCGCCTATAATAAGGCGGTTGATATGCTTGCGGATAATGACTGCACGACCAATTATGAAAAAAATTATATAAATGATTACTCAAATGAAGAATACATGGAAATATATAGAAAAATACATATTCCGTCAAAAATTTTTCAAAAATAATTATAAAATCAGCCACGATAGATAAATGCTGCCGTGGCTGATTTTTTGTGGTTTAATTTGTGGTAAACTTTTTTAATCCTGCTTTCTTTAATTTCTTAACAGTATCTTTTTTCAGTTTTTTAGAAGAAATAATGCTTACACGGCATTTCTTTTTGTTTCCTAATCTAAATGATTTATTGCAAAAGTTAATTTTTTTGCCAAAACTGTTATTTAATGTAATCGTTCTAATATTTTTACATCCTTCAAAAGCATTTTTTCCTACCGTAAATGTCTTAATTTTTTTGACGGCTGTAATATTTATTTTTTTCAGATAAGTGTTATTTTTAAAAGCTTTATCACCTATTTTACTGATACTGTAGGTAAGACCGTTATAAATTACCCCTTTGTTTATGGTTAAATTCGTAACTTTTTTACCTTTAGCTGTCGCTCCTGTCAGCGTACATTCTCCTCCACCTGTTATCTGGTATTTGAATTTGCCTACGGTAACATTTCTTTTATATGGTGTTGTTGCAAGTGTTATATATTTTTCGATATACAAATCACTTTTTCTTAAATTTGATTTATCATAGCCCTTTACACCAAATGTTTTAGCATCTTCAAGATAACAGTAAACATTCTGCTGTTTGCTGCCGCTGTCCATCCATGTAAGGTCAACACCGTAATATTTCTTACCCACTTTTACATAGTTCCATTCATGACCGCCCTCAGCATCTCCCCCTACATTTACACAGTCAATTCCAAAGTAATTGCACATCATTTTGAATGTATAAGCATATCCGACACAGACACATTCATGTTTTTCTGACTGGTTGATTACATATGCCGCATCACGGTATTTTGATGAATAGTTACCTTTTTTGTCTTTATCTTCTGTATATGCAAGATTAGCACATATTACTCTTGCGATATTATCGAGCGTATCTGCTGTTGTCTTACCTTTTTTTACTTTTTTGAGTAAGTTTTGGTATCTGTCTGAGTTTTCAACAGTATTAAAGTTTCTGATTACCTCACTTGCATTATAATCATATGAAGGGTGCATATAACAATATGTTCTTCCATTTGACCCGGCAGCCATATCTACACCGCAGCCTCTCATCCATGAAAGTTCCGGATGGTCTTCCGTAAAACAGGTATATACATTAAACAAACCTAAGCCGTCACCTGTATTGATGGAGAATTTAATGCCTTTATTGACATTTTTTCCATCATGGTAATAGTTCCACATTGCTTTATAAAGACCTCTGCCGGCAGCATCATCTATAGCCAGATAGTTCTCTCCTACCGCTTTTGTTTTAAACCATGCGATTTTTGCTTCAGGTTCTTCCAGTGCTACATTTTCATCAAGAAGCGTATATGAGTCTAAATCATTTGGGTCAACATCCCAATCCTCATTTACGGTTACATCTTTCTGATATGAAGTAGTCTTTTCATTCTTTTTATACTGAGCATAAAGCACTGTATCTGTTGCGAGCTTCACTTCATCTGTTTCTACGACAAACTCTTTATCTTTTGTAGCCCATCCTAAGAATGTGTACCCATCCTTTTCTACTACCGGAAGTGTACCATAATACTGTAAGTCTGTATCTATACTGTATTTTACACTCTTATAATATCTGTCATTTTCTTTTGCAAGTTCCTCATAACCACTCTTAAATGAACCGCCGTCAGCGTCAAAGAATACTTTATGAGTTCCACCTGTCCATATTGGTTCAAGTGTTATATCGTCAGGATAATCAACTTTGCTGCCCTCTTTTACTGTCACACCCTCATATCCTGCTGTTGTAATCTTCCACTCTGAACTTGCGTTGCAGCCTGATTTATAAACTTTAGGAAGTTTTATCGTTTCTCCGAATGTTTCTTTGATTGTGTTGTTTGTTTCATCAAAGAACTCATCATTGATATTGCTGTCTTTTGCAAGTGTACCGCCATCAAGTTTGAATGTATAACTGTAGACTGCACCGTTCCATTTTGCATAGAATTTCATGTCCTTACTTTCAGATTTTTTTGTCTGTGTATAAACATCACCTAAAAGCTCTGCATTGTCATACCATCCTTTGAAAACATATCCCGGCTTTGTTACATTGTATGGAAGTCCCTCTGAGTCACCTAAAAGGTGTCTGTAATTGACATTATCATCATTTATCGTACCGCCATTTGTCTCATATGAGATTGTTGAACTGTCCGTATTCCATGCAGCAGTAAGTTTCATATCCTTGTAAGTGCCTTTGCTTATCTTTGTGATAACTTCGTTGTCCTCAGTAACCCAGCCTTTAAAGGTATGTCCTTCCCATGTCGGAACATTGAGTTCTACATCTTCATTAACATTAAATGTCTGGCTTTCCTTATCAAATGTGCCGCCATTGCTTTTTGCACTGCCTAAGTTGTAATAAATAGTATATGTATTAAGTGTCCATCTCGCATAGAAAGTAACATCTTCTGACACCGTGGCATCAACTGTTTTGTATGTTGCTGTTGTAAAGTTTTCATCCATGTACCAGCCTTTAAAATCATAACCGCTTCGCTTAGGTGTAGGTAATGACTCTGAAACACCGTAATAATGAGTTGTTGCATAATCTTCATCCGGAAGTGTTCCGTTATTTAATTTGTAAGTAATCTTGAACACATCTTCATTCCAGATTGCCTTTACAGTAACATCACCTAAAAGACCTGCTGTTGTTGTTATATTCGTTCCGTTTAAATCCCAGCTTTTAAATGTGTGTCCAGTCCATACCGGAATAGGTAATACAACCGGACTGTCTACGGTATAAGTATCTGAATAAGCAGGCATTGTAGCATAAGTAGAACCAAGACCTAAATCATAAGTAATCTTATACTGAGCCGGAGACCATTTGGCATATAATGTCACATCAGATGCAAGGTTTTTAAGTCTGTCAGATGTATAAGCAGAACCGGTTAAATCTGCATTGTCATACCAACCTTTGAAAATATATCCCTGTCTTGTAGGATTTGCCAAAACTACATCATCAGCAAAAATCCTTTCTTTCGTAAGTGCTTCATTTTCCTCTGTTGCTGCATAGTTAATCTTATATGAATTTGCTACCCAGAGAGCCTTAAGTTTCTTATCTCCGACAGTACCTTTAACGATTGATTTAATCTCATTATTTGTATCAAGGTCAATCCATTTGCTGAAAGAATATCCCTCTTTTGTCGGTATAGGAAGTGTAATCGTGTCTGTATCAATGTTGTAAACTGATGTAAGAGCAGCATCTACATTTCCACCGTCTAAATCATAAGAAATCTTGTAATCATCTTTACTCCACTTAGCAACAAATGTAGCATCATGGTCTAAATCAGCCGGAATTTTTTCTGTATAAGTACCATCATTTAAATCTGTCAGAACCCATCCTAAGAACGAATATCCGGTTTTTTCAGGCACTAAAGGAAGTGCTTCAGATACACCATAAGCATGAACCATATCAATAGTTCCGTCTGTGTTCATTGGATAGTTGTCAATATATCCACCGTCAAGGTTGCATATAACATTGTACTGATTTGGTTTCCACTTTGCATAGAAAGTAACATCTTCTAAAGTACCATAATTGGTATTTTTACTTACACCATACTGTACTGTCTTATATTCTGTTCCCTTAACATCAAACCAACCAAGGAATTTATTACCTTTCTTTGTTGGGATGAAATCATTTGAAGTTAAGTCAATCTTATTTCCTGTAATATCAAAACCTGTCGGTGCAATATTCTCTTTTGTACCTGTTTCAAATGTGACTGTATATTTGTGCGGAGTCCACTGAGCAGTATATGTTGCATCTTCTGTCTGATACCTTGTGTAACTGTTCTGAATAGTATTTGTTGAAGCTAAAAGCCAGCCTGCAAAATCATAACCGTTCTTTACAGGAGTGTTGAATTTTATCTGAGCTGTTCCATATTTGTGAATTGTCGGATAAGTTTCATTATCTTTTGCCTTATGTCCACCGTTGAAATTAAATGAGATTTTGTAAGTTTTAGCAGACCATTTTGCCGCAAAAGTTCTATCTCCTGAAGAACCTTTCTCAATCTTTGTTACAACTTCATTTGTCTTGTCATTTTCATACTCATACCAGCCTTTAAAGTTATAACCGTATCTGTTAAAAGATGATGCACTCTCAACAGGGAGTGAAAATTCCTTGCCATATTCATAAGAAGTAGCAATGTACTCGTTGCTGTCATCATCGGAATAAGCATGAGTATCTTTGCTGAGTCCTGCTATTGTCATTTCATTTTTGCCATTACTGTTGACATTTACACAGTTGTAAAACTTAACTGAATAAATCTTACCCTGAAATCTTGAATATATGGTTGTAGTCTCATTCTTAACTGAAAAATCAGCAACATTCTTTGTGCTTAACTCACCTTTTTCGTTAAAAAGCTGTTTTGAACCGATATAAAATCCTTTAAAAGTATATTTACTGTTGTTGTCAGAAGATGTAGTGTATGCTTTATTAACTGTTGTCTTAATACCACTGTTACCTGCAATCATTTCATTAGTGAGATATACATAAGAAGAATATACACCGTCACCTGCAAGATTAGGAGTATTTGTAACCTTGCTGTCTGAATACAAATCACTGCCATCTGTAGAGAAAACAGCTTTAAAAGAAGTATCAGAAGCAGGGAAATCGCATCCGGAAGGGAAACTTCCCATTTCAGATTTGTACTGAGTAAAAGTTTTAAACTTATCTCCTGCGAAGTCCTTTGCAACAGAATTTTTATAAGAAACAATCTGTTTACCTGAAAAGCCACTTACTGTTCCATTGAAATTGGTATTAGGATTTAATACAAACAAATTTATATTTTTTGTTCCTTCGCCAAAAGCACAATTACCAACAAACAAACATGATTTTGGAAGAATTAAATTTCTTATTTTACCGCAACCATTAAAAGCATAGTTTCCGATTGTTTCCACACTGTTTAGTGAAAGATTACTAATACTGCTGCAACCGTTAAAAGCATAGTTTCCGATTGTTTCCACACTGTTTAGTGAAAGATTTTCAATACTTATGCAATTACTAAAAGCATAATCTCCTACTTTCACGACACCATTCATAGTCACTTTAGTAAGTGTAGTTATGTCAGTAGATGCACTTATATCACTTGTACCATTACTGAAAGCATTTTCTTTAACTTCAGTAACACTATCCGGTAAAGAAACAGCAAGCGTTTCTGCATTGTTATACACATTTTTCAGATTACCGCCATTAAAAGTATCATCACAGATAAAAGGCTTACCTTTTCCACCGCCGATGCTTGTAATCTTGCAGGAGTTACTTCCTATTATAATACTGTCCGGGATTTTAATCTCTGTAGGACAAACAATCTTAGAGGTGTTATTTTTCTGTTCAATCTTTGTTATACGAAAGTTTGTTGCTTCTTTTTCGATATTGATGCAATCAAAGGTAGCCGTATATGTATTTCCATTATTAGAAAATTCAAATGTGCCACCACTGGCTTTTCCAAAGTTCACGACCATAATAACACTAAGGATAAGAAGAGCCGTAAGTATAATCATTGATGCAATCTGTTTTTCGTTCTTAAAATTTGTTTTCATAATGAAATCTCCTCGTCATAAAATGTACTTAGATATTTGCGAAACTATCATAAATCTTGATTAAATTGTGCAGA
>NZ_QUEB01000004.1:0-105572 GCF_003477845.1 Clostridium sp. AF34-13 | reverse complement strand
TCATAAATCTTGATTAAATTGTGCAGATATAACAAATAGTGTTAGTCGGCATTTTTGTCGTCGTCAGCACTTTGTACTCTAAATGAATGCAATTTTCAAACTAAAAATAATGTATGCTTGCATACAATTATTTTTAATGAAAATTATATGAGTGAAACGAACAGCGAGAAAATTTTATTTTCGAGCTGTAGCATTCATTTATATGGCAGTGTTTTTTGCTGATTTATACGACAACATAGCGAAAGCGTGCCGACGATATTATTTGTTATAGCTGTGCAATTGACACAATATATATTTAGTTTCGCAATTACCTATAAAATGTACTTTAGGTATTTTTTTAATCCTCTTTTCATTTTTGTATTGCATATTGATTATACTTACCCTGCATCATCACTATCTGCCAAAATTTTTTTCATTACTTCTGTCATTTTTTCACCTACATCTCCATAAAATCCATCAGCGAAATCTGGTTGCTGTGTGGCAAATCACCCATAAGCCCTAAATCTGCCATTGTTTCCACAACTTTCTCGCTGACTTTACATCTGTTCTTAAAATCCTCCCTTGATAAAAACTTACCCTTGCTCGCTTCGTCCTCTATCATCTCGGCGGCTTTATCTCCAAGTCCGTCGATTGTTGAGAATGCCGGCATAAGTTTTCCGTCTACTATCTGAAATCTGTTTGCCTTTGCACGATATATATCAATCTTTACAAATTCAAAACCTCTGGCGTACATTTCCTGAACTATCTTCATATCCTCAAATGTATCTTTTTCTTTGTCCGACAGTTCATTTTTTCTCTTTTTATAATCGTCCATATAGTATCCGAGTCTTTCTTTTCCAAGACACATAAGCTCATAGTTAAATGAGGTAGCTCTTATGCTGAAAAATGCTGCATAATATGACAAAGGATAATGTACTTTAAAGTATGCTACTCTCAGTGCCATCATTACATATGCGGCTGCATGAGCCTTCGGGAACATATATTTTATCTTTTTACATGACTCTATATACCAGTCAGGGACATTGCATGCTCTCATATCTTCTTCCATATCAGGAGTCAGACCTTTTCCTTTTCTTACACTCTCCATTATCTTAAAAGAACGCTCATTCTCAACTCCCATATGAATAAGATATATCATTATATCGTCTCGTGTACATATGGCTGTTGAAAGTGTACAGTCACCTGTTGAAATATAGTATTGTGCGTTTCCAAGCCATACATCAGTACCATGAGAAAGTCCCGATATTCGCACAAGGTCTGAAAAGTTTTTAGGTTTTGCTTCTTTTAACATTCCATGTACAAACGGTGTTCCAAACTCAGGAAGACCAAGACAGCCAAATGGGCATCCGTCTATATCCTCAGGTTTTATTCCGAGTGCTTCGGTACTTTCAAACAGTGAAAGCACTTCTTTATCATCCATTCTTATCTGTGATGCATCAACTCCCGTAAGGTCTTCAAGCATTCTTATCATGGTAGGGTCCTGATGACCTAATATATCAAGTTTTAAGAGGTTTGCATCAATCTTATGATAATCGAAATGTGTTGTTATTATTTTAGAGGTCATATCGTTTGCCGGATGCTGTACTGGAGTAAATGTATAGATTTCTTCTCCCATCGGCAGAACTACAATTCCGCCGGGATGCTGTCCGGTGCTTCGTCTGACACCTACGCAGCCCTGCGATATTCGCTCTATCTCAGCACCTCGTTTTGACTGTTCCCTTTCCTCGTAATATTTTTTTACATATCCGTAAGCAGTTTTTTCTGCAAGCGTTCCTACTGTTCCTGCTCTGAAAGTATGTCCTGCACCAAAAATTACCTCTGTATAATCGTGTGCATTGCTCTGATATTCACTTGAGAAATTAAGGTCAATATCAGGCTCTTTGTCTCCCTTAAATCCGAGGAATGTCTCAAACGGAATGTCGTGTCCCTCTTTGCACAACATTTCACCGCATCTTGGACATTTCTTGTCCGGCATATCACAAGCCGAGCTGCCGACATATTTTTTTACATCCTCTGAATCAAAGTCATAATAGTGGCATTTTGGACAGTAATAATGTGCCGACAGCGGATTTACCTCTGTTATTCCCGCCATCGTCGCTACAAATGACGAACCTACCGAACCTCTTGAGCCTACAAGATAACCGTCCTCATTTGACTTCCACACAAGTTTCTGTGCGATGATATACATAACGGCATATCCGTTGCTTATAATAGAGTTTAACTCTCTCTCAAGTCGCTCTACTACGACCGGAGGCAGGTCAGGACCATATATTGAATGTGCTTTATTGTAGCATATATCTCTTAAATCCTGGTCTGAATTTTCAATCTGTGGCGGACATTTTCGCGGACTGCATGGTTTTATATTGTCTACCATGTCGGCTATGAGATTTGTATTTGTTATAACTATCTCCTCAGCCTTTTTTGCTCCGAGATACTGAAATTCAGAGAGCATCTCAGCAGTTGTCCTGTAATAAAGAGGTGCCTGAAAATCTGCATCTTTAAAGCCTTTTCCAGCCATTATTATGCGTCTGTAGACCTCGTCCTCCGGATTTAGAAAATGCACATCACAGGTGGCGACTACGAGTTTATTATATTCTTCACCGAGAGAAACAATCTTTCTGTTTATCTCCATAAGGTCATTTTCATCCTGTATCTGAGGATATTTGTCGCTATCCCTTACCATAAATGCATTGTTTCCAAGTGGCTGTATCTCAAGATAATCATAGAACTTGACAAGTCTGTCTATTTCTTCCTCAGGCTTTTCTTCAAGTATTGCACGATAAAGCTCGCCCGCTTCACAGGCTGAACCTATCATAAGTCCCTCACAGTATTCAAGATAAAGACTTTTTGGCAGTTTTGGTCTTCTGCTGAAATATTTTAAATGTGACTCAGAAATAAGCCTGTAAAGATTTACACGACCTGTCTCATTTTTGGCAAGTATGACCGCATGGTATGACGGCATTTTTCTTATTGCTTCCATAGACGGCTTACCTATCTCATTTAATTTTGCAAGAGTATCTATACCTTTTTCATCAAGTTTCTTTATAAGTTTTATAAATATCTCTGCCGTACAGCCTGCATCATCAACCGCCCTGTGATGATTTTCAAGTGATACTCCGAGTGCTTTTGCGACCGTGTCAAGTTTATATTTTGAGAGTTCAGGCAATAATGCTCTTGACATTGAAACAGTGTCGATAACCGTAAAATCAATGTCATAACCTCTCTCCCTTGCTTTCTGTGTTATAAATCCCATATCAAACGATGCATTATGTGCGACCATAACACTATCACCGCAAAATTCAAGAAATTTAGGCAGTATCACATCTATATTTGGCGAGCCTGCGACCATATTATCATCTATACTCGTCAATTTTGTTATATTAAACGGAATAGGTCTTTCAGGGTTTACAAATGTGCTGAAAGTATCGACTATCTGTCTGTTTTCTACTTTTACTGCACCGATTTCTATTATCTGGTTGCTCTTTGCACCAAATCCGGTTGTCTCAAGGTCAAAAACGACAAACGAGCCGTCAAAGTTCTGTCCCTTGTCATTTTTGACTGTTCCGATAAGGTCATCTACAAGGTATGCCTCAACTCCGTAAAGCATCTTTAAATTGTCATCCGGTTTTAAACAATGGTCGGCATCAGGGAATGCCTGAACCACACCGTGGTCTGTTATTGCCACTGCCGTATGTCCCCATCTCTTTGCAGTGTTCAGATAATCAGAGACAGACATAACAGAATCCATCTCGCTCATCTGTGTATGTGCATGAAGTTCAACTCTCTTCATTCCCTCGTAATTATCTTCTCGATATACACGGTTGTCCTTGCCCGGCTTTATGCCCTTTATTGAACTTATTCCCACTTCTCTTGAATATGTATCGTAAAGTGCGATACCTTTCATCTTTATGAATTTACCCTTTTTAATATTGTCTCTTATAGGGTCGGCTTCATCCTTTTTTATAAATATCTTTGCAGAAATAGTGTCCGTAAAATCAGTTACATTGAACATAAATATGATTTTTTCATTTCTTATCTCTCTCTCCTCAGTTGAGGAAACCATACCTTCTATTACAACTTCACCAATCTCATCCTGAATGTCAGCAATCTTTGTGATTTCTCCGTCACAATTTCTGCCATAGAAACATTCCTCATCAAATGGAATCTTGCTCTTTGTAAATTTACCTTTACCATATTTTCTGTCGTTTCCATATCTTGTTGAACCACCTGCGGCTGTCTTTTTTGATGAACCATTATCTGTTGATTTTTTAGCTGCTATATTATTCTGTGCATTGCTGTTTTTTGATGTGCCTGCAGAGCCGTTACCTGAAGCCTGTATGTCAAATCCCATCATGGCGGTATCAGATGCCACAGCTTTAGGCTGCATATTGTTTTCCGGTTCCATACCGGCAGCCGGCTCCACCGGAATATCAAAGCCCATATTCGTTGCAGCATATGCCATATCATCAACATAATAATCCGCCGCATCAAAAGGAATATCTGAACCCATTCCGTCTGTTCCGTTTTTTGACATTGACATACCATTTTGCAATTCGGCAGTGTTCTGTAAAGGGATATTGTCCTGTCTCTGCATTGTTTTTTGTTTTGACGGGAACTTAAATATTTCTGTTTTCTTTTCCTTTTCTTTTACAGGCTCGGTATATTCAACATCTACAGTTATATCAAATCCTGCTTTCTCATTAAATATCTTTACAAGACTGTCTTTTAAATTTTTTTCCCTGCCACGGTACATACTGTCATCTTCACATGAAATATAAATTTCTGACTCCTTCATCTCAAAATTTCCCTGATAGAGCATATCAAACTCTAATATATTTTCAGCTTTGAATATCTGAAGAAGGCTGTCTTTATACTCATCAAAAAATACCTTTGCATTGTATTGTTGTGAAAGTTCAAATCTGTCATGTACTTTTATGTCAATGTCAGCATTGCCGAAAAAAACACCTAATGCGTACTCTAAAAGACATATCTCCCTGTATGCTACAACATGGCTGCTTACAAGATATATTTCTATCAATTTATTTTCTTTTGAAACAACGACATTTTCAACATTTACATCATCAAATATCTTTCGCTGTCTATCTGTAAGATTAAGACCTTCAAAAGTTTCAAGTAACAATCTCTGCATATTTATTCGGCTCCATTTCTGCATCATTTTCGATATTTAACACATATAGCTGACATTCGCAATTCACTTTCGCTGCCTGCTCATGAACGCAGTTGTCTTATAACATAAGCATCCTACTGTGCTCTATACACGGGAAGTGTAAGAATATTTATAAGCGTTCAAGTTCCTCTTTTAACACGGCAAGTATCTCATTTTCAGGCACTTTTCTTATAATCTCACCTTTCTTTATAAGAAGTCCCTCACCATTTCCGCCTGCTATTCCTATATCAGCTTCTCTTGCTTCTCCCGGTCCGTTTACGGCACATCCCATAACGGCAACTTTTATATCCATATCCATATCTTTTACCATATCTTCAACCTTTGCCGCAAGGCTTATAAGGTCTATCTGCGTTCTGCCGCAGGTCGGACATGAGACAACAGTCACACCGCCTTTTCTAAGTCCCAGAGTTTTTAATATAAGTTTAGCTGAGCGTATCTCCTCGACAGGGTCACCGGTGAGTGAAACCCTTATCGTATCACCTATTCCCTGATAAAGTATATTTCCAAGTCCTATCGCTGATTTGATATTGCCTGACAATACCGTACCTGACTCCGTTATTCCAACATGAAGCGGATAAGGTGTCTTTCCTGCTATGAGTTCGTGAGCTTTTATGCACATCATAACATCTGACGATTTTATGCTTATAACAAGATTATCATAATCCATATCTTCAATTATCTTAACTTTATCAAGTGCACTCTCAACAATTCCCTCCGCTGTAACACCGCCATATTTTTCTATGAGATCTTTTTCAAGAGAACCGCTGTTTACACCGACTCTTATCGGAATGTTCCTCTCTTTTGCCACGTCGACCACTGCTTTTATTTTCTCAGCAGAACCGATATTTCCGGGATTTATCCTTATCTTGTCTGCCCCGTTCTCCATTGCCGCAATAGCAAGACGATAATCAAAATGAATATCGGCAACCAGCGGTATATGAATCTGTTTTTTAATCTCCGCAATCGCTTTTGCCGCTTCCATCGTCGGAACAGTGCTTCTGACTATGTCACAGCCTGCCTTTTCAAGTGCAAGTATCTGCTCTACCGTTGCTTTAACATCCTCTGTTTTTGTATTTGTCATAGACTGTATTGCAATCTTATTTCCTCCTCCGATAGCAACATTTCCTATTTTTACAACTTTCGTATTATCTCTATACATTTTTCTACCTCTTTTCAAAAAAAATCAACACTTTTATCTTTTTATGGCTGAACTGTTACCAATTATATATCACAAAAACCATGATGTCCTAAAGACACCATGGTTTAAAATACTCTACTGTCAACACTTGCAATACTGACAATAATGATTGCAACATCTAAGAAATATATCCCAATACACCGGGGCAAAATTCCAAAAAATTAATTCTTACCAGATAGCATTGACCGACGGCTTAATGATTATAAATCTATTGCCTAATGCAATATCTTTATTATATCATTATACATTACAAATACCATGAACAGCATCAGCACAACAAATCCTGCAAAATGTACGAAGCCTTCTTTTTCCTTATCTACAGGCTTTCCTCTTATGGCTTCTATCAGGATAAATACGATTCGCCCTCCGTCAAGTGCAGGGAGCGGCAAAAGGTTCATTACACCTAAGTTCGCACTAAGTAATACTGACATATAAAGTATCTGCAGCATAACGACTTTAAATCCGTAAGATTTACTCTGGTTTATCGCATCCCCTACCGTATCAACGATTCCGACCGGTCCTGATACATTTTTGATAGATACATTTCCCGTTATGAGTGCTCCAAGACTTCCAACTGTTGTCTCTATCCAGTATTTTACCTCAACAAAACTGTACTTGACAACATCAAATGTACTCTTGCTCTTTTCATCCATTGATGCTATAAATCCAAGTGTTTTTGTTGAATATGGTTCAGGCGTTACTTTGAATGTTTTTTCCTCACCTTTTCTGTCGACTAAAAATGTAACTTCTTTTCCGTCACTGTTTACCTCATTCATAGCCGTACTGAGTTCGCCTGCATTGACAATTTTTTTACCATTTACTTCTTTAATTATATCCCCAGCCTTAAAGCCTGCCTTTTCAAAAGGTTTACCCTCTGTGACAGAAGAAACCTCGGCTGCCGCTTTTTCATTTGTTCCATATGAAAATCCGAAAAGATATGTCTTATAATTAGGGTCTATCTTAAAAGATTTTTCTTTGCCGTTTCTTGTTACAACTATATCCACATCTTCTCCCGTAAGCGGATGAAGCATGGTATATGTGTCTATCTGACGGCCTATCGTTATCTTCTTACCATTTATGCTCTTTACGACATCCCCAACTTCAAGTCCTGAACTTGCTGCCGGCTGGTTGTCATATATATGTTCGATTATAGGATAATCAATTCCGGCATTTGCAAGTATTATCACCGAAAATACAAATGCAAGTATAAAGTTAAAGAACGGACCTGCAAACACTATTGAAAATCTTGCCCATTTGCCTTTCACATTGAAAGAATTTTCATCTTCGTTTATCTCGTCCTCTCCTACCATGGCACATGAGCCGCCAATAGGCAGAAGTTTCCATGAATACTTCGTACATTTCTGCCAGTCTTCATTATTCTCAAAATATTTCTGTGAACAGAACAATTTAAAAATAAATCCTTTTTTACCTTTTGCTACGGTAATAAGTCTTGGTCCCATTCCGACTGAAAATTCAGGAACACCGACACCGTTCTTCTTTGCGAGAAGAAAATGTCCCAGCTCATGTATTACGACTATGACCGTAAATATCAATAACGCCACCAATATATTCATATGATCCTCCATAAAATCTGTTTATTATCATTTATCATATTTACTCAATATATATGAATAAACTTTCTGTTCAATCTCAAGAATTTCTTCTAAAGACGGCTCTTTCACCGTTGTATGTTTAAGCATACATTCTTCAATTATATCTGCTATCTGCAGATATGCTATTTTTCTGTCAAGAAATAACGCAACAGCCTTTTCATTTGCTGCATTAAGGACAGTAGGCATACTGCCGCCCTCCCTGCAGGCATCATACGCAAGTCTTAACCCCTTAAATGTCTCCATGTCAGGTTTTTCAAAAGTTATCTCCGACATTTTCCAAAAATCGAGCCTCTCTCCGGGGAGGTATCTTCTTTCAGGGTATGTGAGTGCATACTGTATAGGCAGTTTCATATCCGGTGTTCCAAGCTGTGCTATAACTGCACCGTCCTTAAACTGTACCATTGAGTGAATAACACTCTTTGGCTGTACCACGACCCGAATATCATCGCAGGACACATCAAAAAGCCACTTTGCTTCAATCACCTCAAGACCTTTATTTACCATTGTCGAAGAGTCGATAGTTATCTTTCTGCCCATAGACCAGTTTGGATGTTTCAGTGCATCCTCAACCTGAATGTTTATAAGTTCTTCTCTTTTCTTTCCTCTGAAAGGACCACCTGATGCAGTAAGAAGAATTTTGTCAATATCCGAAGCATTTTCACCGTTAAGACTCTGGAATATTGCCGAATGTTCGCTGTCTACCGGAAGAAGTTTCACACCATATTTTTTTATCATTGGCATGATTATATGACCTGCCGTAACAAGTGTCTCTTTGTTTGCAAAGGCAATATCTTTTCCCGCTTTTACCGCCTCGATAACAGGTTTTATGCCTATCATTCCGACAACCGCCGCAACTGCTATGTCGGCTTCATCTATCGTGGCACAGGCTATAAGTCCGTCCATACCGGTTACTATTTCAGTCTCCGGGTTCTTTAGATTTTTTTGTAATTCTTCTGCTTTTTTCTTATCAAAGACACATACGAGTTTTGGCGAAAATTCCTCTATCTGTTTTTGCAATAAAGTTATATTACTGCCTGCGGCAAGAGATACAACCCTCATATCATCATTGTTTCTTATAACTTCAAGCGTCTGGGTTCCTATCGAACCCGTGGAACCAAGCACCGCTATATTTTTTGTTTTCATATCAATTCCCATTTCTGAGCAGTTTTTCTTTATTAAAAAGACATTTTAGATTAGCTCAAAATATCTCTTCCTGCTCTAAAACAAACATAAGTTTATTATAATTATAATAACATATACTTAACAAGGTAAAATACGATAGGTGCAGTAAATATAACACTGTCAAATCTGT
This sequence comes from Clostridium sp. AF34-13, assembly GCF_003477845.1. NCBI lineage: Bacteria > Bacillati > Bacillota > Clostridia > Eubacteriales > Clostridiaceae > Clostridium > Clostridium sp. AF34-13. The sequence goes on along the minus strand of NZ_QUEB01000004.1, from coordinate 96,261 downwards.
CGAGTATTCCACCATGACCCGGAATAAGATTTCCATAGTCTTTTATATTGTGATTTCTCTTTATTGCCGATGCCGTAAGGTCACCTATCTGTGAGATAACTGCAGAGACAGCACCTATTATCGGCAACTGCCAAAGCATCTGCCCTTTGCCCCAGAATACCATTGCAAAGATAAATCCTATAAGTGCCGCACCAGCTATCCCACCGACACAACCTTCTATGGTTTTATTTGGGCTGAGTTTTGACGGCATCTTATGTTTTCCGATAAGTTTGCCAACACAATAAGCACAGGTATCTGACCCCCATGAACCTATATATATAAACCAGACGAGAAGTATTCCGTTAGATACATATCTTACCTTGAATACAAATGACAGCATAACCGTCACATATATAAGACCAAACATAAGCATTGTCATCTGTTCTGAATTATATTTAGGATAGGCAATGACATAACACGCCATGAGAACCATAAGTGTGAGGATAAGCCACATGACAAGTTCCTCAAAGCCGTTGTTAAGTATCAATACATCAGTCACTATGCTTGATATATATCCGATAAGTGCAGGCATTGTTTTTTCCATGCCCACGGCTCTGTAAAGTTCATAAAGTCCTATCACTGAGATAAGCGTTATAACAAAGAATAAAGGATACCCTCCGTAAACCATAAGTGCTATCGTTATCGCCATAAGAACGATTCCGCTTAATAATCTTGTTTTAAACATAAATAAACCTCTCTTATTTTACACCGCCAAATCTCCTGTCCCTTGACTGATAAAATTCAACAGCTTTCTGTAAATCTTTTTTTGAAAAATCAGGCCACAATACATCCGTAAAATAAAATTCTGCGTATGCAAGCTGCCATAAAAGATAATTTGAAAGCCTTTGCTCTCCACTTGTTCTTATCATAAGGTCAGGATCAGGGATTCCGCTTGTGTCAAGATGCGAGGATATTATATCCTCCGTTATATCTTCTGGCAAAAGACTTCCATCTTTAACTTCATTAGCAATGGAAATGATACTTCTTTTTATCTCATCTCTGCTTCCATAATTTAATGCAACCTGAAAATGAAGTCCCGTGTTTTCGGCTGAAACTCTTTCAAGTTCGATTATGCGCTCCTGGAGGTCTTTATCAAGTTTTGAAATATCACCTATAACTCTTACCTGCATATTGTTCTTTTTGCTTGTTTTCAGGCAATCCTTAAGATATGAATGTAAAAGCTTCATAAGTGCATCCACTTCTTCTTTTGGTCTTGACCAGTTTTCAGTTGAGAATGCATACATCGTCACATATTCGATTCCCATATCCCATGCAGCGGCACATATTTTTTCGACATTTTTACTGCCCGCGGCATGGCCTGCATTTCTCGGAAGCATACGCTTTTTTGCCCATCTTCCATTGCCATCGAGAATTATTGCAACATGCCTTGGAACTTTTCTTTCTTCCATCTTTATTCTCCATTTCCTGCGAAATTATAGGGACAGACATAATCTGCCTATCCCTTTTATTTACATATAAGCAAAAATATTATACAGTCATAATCTCTTTTGACTTTTCATCGACCATATTGTCAACTTTTGCTATAAATTCGTCAGTGAGTTTCTGAATATCGTCCTCTGCACCTTTTTGCTCATCCTCTGATATTTCACTTGCTTTAAGCTGTTTCTTAATCATATCGTTTGCATCTCTGCGGATGTTTCTGATTGCAACTTTAGCACCTTCACCTTTTTTCTTAACATCTTTTACAAGCTCTTTACGACGGTCTTCCGTAAGTTCAGGGAAAGTGAGTCGGATAACTTTTCCGTCATTGTTTGGTGTAAGACCGAGATCAGATGTAAGGATAGCTTTTTCTATCTCCTTGATAAGACTTGCTTCCCATGGCTGGATAACTATAGTTCTTGCTTCTGATACGGATATGTTTGCAACCTGCTGAAGATTTGTAGGTGTTCCGTAATATTCAACCATTATCTTGTCAAGTACATGAGGGTTTGCACGACCTGCTCTGATAGTAGTATATTCACTTGCAAGACTGTCTAATGACTTGCCCATTTTATCTTTAAATTCTTTTAATTCAATACTCATAATAGTCCTCATTTCTGCACACATTTTCATATATTTAAATCTGTATCAGGTGTGCACTGACACCGTTCATTTGCACTATACTATAAATTAAGCAGTTACAAGTGTACCTTTTGTCACACCGTTTACCGTGTTTACAATACTGTTTTCTTCATTTAAACCGAATATCATCATAGGCATATGGTTTTCCATACATAATACGGCTGCTGCAAGGTCAATTACACCAAGTCTGTTGTTTACGACATCCTCAATGCTTATCTCATCAAATTTCTTTGCATCAGGATTTACGGCAGGATCAGAGTCATACACACCATCTATTGATTTTGCAGAGAGAATAACGTCCGCTTCAATCTCGATGGCACGAAGAACAGTAGCCGTATCTGTTGAGAAGTACGGATGACCTGTTCCTCCGGCAAAGAATACTACCATACCCTTTTCAAAATATTTGTTTGCCCTGTCTTTAGAGAAAAGTTTAGTAAATGAACCACACTCAAACGGTGTCAGAACATTTGTTTTTATTCCTACAGATCTGAATATCTCAGATACATATATACAGTTCATGACTGTTGCTAACATACCTATCTGGTCTGCTTTCGTCCTGTCAATATTTTCACTTGTGCGTCCTCTCCAGAAGTTTCCTCCGCCTGTGACGATACCAACCTCAATACCTGCATCAACAAGCTGTTTAACCTGCTTTGCAACTCCTATACAGGTAGCTTCGTCAAAGCCTGTTTTATTTGGTCCGGCTAAAGCTTCACCGCTGAGTTTTAATAAAATTCTCTTATATTTTGCCATAATGCACCTCTTATTTTTATGTATTTTTACATTCTTAATTTAGAATTATATCACGATTTGTCTTTCATGTCAAAATCAATGTCTTTTGATGGTCTCCTTTGTCGAGCATATCTTGTCGGCAATGCACACCACCCATCCCTCTAAGCATACGGGCGGTATAGGTGTAAGCGGAAACATATGCCTCTTGATTATGTTTTTTGTACGGCTGTTTATTTCAAAGTCCCTTTCGGCATTTGCAAGTGCCGCCGACGGATGATAAAAGCCGTGAGGTCTTTTGTGCCCATCCTCCTTATCATGCCAGTCATAGAGAAAATAATCATGTAAAAGAGCACCTGTTATAAGTGAATAGTAATCGACACTTAAATTATACTTTTCCGCAATATAACAGCTCATATATGCCACACTAACACTGTGCATATATACGCTTGTCTTTCCATGCTGTATAAACTGTTTGCTGTTTTTAAATCTCGATGACTCTCTTATCTCATTTAATATCTTCCATATAAGCGGTTCATGTTCAATACCTTTTTTCAATCTTCCCTCCCACAGACAATAAGTCCGTATCTGTCCTGAAAAAATATATAGGCTCTGTCAAATACAAACCACAAAAGCTCGGCACAAAGCACACCCAAAATAATAATTATAAATACCGGCATATCTTTTGCTTTTTCTATCATATTTTTTGAGAATATCACGTCAAGACCAGTCACGGTGAAAGATATAACTAATGCTGCTATAAGCATGATATGGTACAATATCCCTTTTATTATATATTCCGTGCTTTTCCTAAATGTTTTTCCGGCATTTGCCGCCTGCCTGTCTTTTTGCCTGAAATACTCTGCGACAAGAACATAAACACAAAAGCCTGCAAATGTAAAACAGTAAAGCTTTTGTGGTGCAAGTATAATTCCTAGAATAAATGCTCCGATTGAAAATCCTAAAGCCGTCACAGTTCCAAATTTTCTCTCAACGCATCCGGCTAAAAATGAAGCCGCCGCAAGAAGAAAAAGTGAGCTTGTCTCTATAATGCCGGATGCTATCTGTAATATCACCGTAAATGCCATAATGATACCGCACCATGCCACCTGTTTTGATTTTAAATGCAACTGCAAAGATCTCCTCCCATACATTCACAAAGCGAATCAGCACACCAAAGGTCACAACAGATATTTCCTGTAGAACAGTTGTCAAGGTTGTTTCCATAAGGACCTCTGCCATAACCCGAACCATATTGCTGATATCTCTGCCTGTTGTTATTCTGATTATAGCCATACCCTTGTGCACCCTGACTGTAACCCTGAGTTCCCTGACTGTAGCCTTGCGTACCCTGATTATAACCATTGTAGCTTGTCTTGCCATTTCGCATATCCATTATCTGACTGTATGCTTCCTGAACCTGTTTAAATTTTTCTTCGGCAAGGTCTGACAGTGGATTTCCGGCATTTGCATCAGGATGGTATTTGCGGCTAAGCTCTCTGTATGCTTTTTTTACCTCATCATCAGTTGCATTTGGTGAAACACCAAGTATCTGATAGGGATCTGTAATGTTGCTCATATTTATTTTACCTCATTTCCATTTACTATTTTATCAAATTTATTCCAAACTCCTGCATAGAGTATATTTCTTAATATATCAATATACTGAACGCACGGAAGTTTTTCAAACTCTGCACACGCTTCCGAAATCTCATCGAGAAGCATATCATATACCCTTCTGTTAAAACAGTCCTTGTCATCAGTTGCAAGATATTCTTTTTTAAGAGGATTAAATCTTTCTTTTTCTATATCCTCTCTTATATCGTCAAATGCGTCCATAATATATACAAATCTGCCAAGATGATACCCAAACTTTCTTATCTGTTTTTCAAAATAATCTTTCTTATAGCAAAAAAGCTCTGCAAGGAGCTTTCCAAAACAATCAGCAGCTTCAAGTATGTCAGAATTGTCGTTTTTTTCAACGAGTGTAAGTTTTTTAAGACTCTTTTTAATACACGCTGCCTGCCGTCTGTAGACTCTTGCAACCTGTCTGTGAGCTTTGTCATATATTGCGGCACCCACATAACCTTTTACAGAGCCATCATCATTTTTATCATCAAGACAATGATAATAGCTTAAAAGCATATTCATATCAGCACAGTAATCCGTATATTTGTTGTATATGACAGTCTGCTTTTTTGCAGGATGCACAACACACCTCTTTTTTTCAGATATATTGTCAGAATCATATAGTGATGTAAGAAATATAGTCATAAAAGTCATGTCATATGTGAGAGTAAGTCTCCCAATAAAACCATACCTGTTTCTTAGTCTTTCACACAGACCACAATAAAATCCGTGATATACAGTATAATCTTTTATTTTAAGTTCCGGTTTTCTTATCTGAACATATCCAAACAAATCTGTACCTCCCGACAAAATCTTGTAGCACAAAGTGCGGCAGATGCAACGCATCTGGATTTTGGAGTTATTATATCATAAATTCGCAAGATAAGAGAGTTTACTCTCTTGTACCGAATTTATGAACGACAAAATCTTGTAGCACAAAGTGCGGCAGATGCAATGCATCTGGATTTTGGAGTTATTATATCACACTCTTTATGTCTTTATCATTTACAAACAATAAATTATTTATAAAAAATTTATTGTCTGAAATGATTAACATGAATTAGCTGCCTATAAATGCCGCATGAAGATATTTATTTGCATTTGAGATATTTATAATGTTTTCTATACGCTTTTTTAATAAAGTTACATTTACAGGCAGATTTACAACTTCACTGGCACCAAGCTCTATCGCTTTTGTCTCATTATCAAAATCACCATATGCAGTCATCATGACAACAGGCATTTTTTTGAGAAAAGATGTTTCTTTTATCTGATCAAGTATTTCAATCCCTGACATCTGTGACATATCTGTACTACATATAACAAGACTAACCTCCGAAAAGTTTTTCTTTAATATATGCAAACCATCTTCGCCCTCATCTGCTTCAATGACATTGTATTTGTCACTGAGTACTCCGGTGAGTAAGGATCTGTTTTTTTCAGAATCATCAATTATAAGGATTGTATCTTTGTCCTCATAATAATCATCGTCAAAATCCATCTCGGATTCTTTCTCAAGTCTTCTCACAAATGACTCTTCAGGAATCGGCTTTGAAAAATAATAACCCTGTATATTGTCACAACCCATACTTTTTAGCATTTCGTATTGTTTTTCGTTCTCGACACCTTCAACTACCGTCTCTATCTCAAGATTTTTAGCCATCTGAATGATAGTATATATAATATTGCTTGCTCTCTCTGACTGTTCAAGATCATCCATAAATTTCATATCTATTTTTAATATATCAAAGCAGCAGTCTTTTAACATATTTAATGACGAATATCCGCTTCCAAAATCATCCATAAGCACTTTGAATCCATACTTCTGTAATGTATGTATCGCCATAATGAGATCCTGAGGATTGTCCTCGTAAGCACTCTCTGTAATCTCAAGCTTTATATCGTCTGAGGTAAGTTCATACTTTGCAAGCAGACCTAAAACCTCTTTATAAAGATTTTCATTGTAGAAATTTATTCTTGACAGATTTACTGAAACCGGCACAACATGATTATTGTTGTCTTTTTCTTTTCTTTGATGTCTGCACACTTCTTCACAAACATACATATCAAGTTTTGTTATAAATCCGTTTTTTTCAAATGCAGGTATAAAGATACCTGGTGAAATCATTCCCTTTTTAGGGTGCTGCCACCTCACAAGTGCCTCTGCACTTATCGTTTTCTTTGTCTTTACATCAACTATAGGCTGATAATAAACGACAAACTCTTTATTTTCAAGAGCTGAATCCATCTCATTTATAAGTTCCTGCTCTACAAGCATTGATTTTTTAAGGCTGTCATTGTAATAATTCCAGCGAGTTATGTAATTCCCCTTAACTTCCTGCATCGCCATTGATGCCCTGTCGCATAGAAGTTCAACCGGTGTATCCATGTCATCGGCAATACAAAATCCGGCATGAAGAAATATAGGATAATTAAGGCTGTTCCATGAAGCTTTTCCAAGCAGAAACCGTTCAAAATCATTTATATTTTCATCTAAGTATTCTTTTGTAGTACATATTGCAAAATGATCTGCCTCAAGTCTCGCACAGGTACCATGTTTCTTTGTTATCTTTTTTAATGTGGAAGCAATGTTTTTAAGTATCATGTCGCCATTTTTCCCACCAAACAGTTCATTCACGATCTTAAATCTGTCGATATTTATCATGCCGATAACATATGTATTCTCTTTGTCGTTTTGCAAAATTTTTTCAACAGATGTGCAAAAACTGTCACGGTTGTTTAATCCCGTAAGTGTATCTCTTTCTACTCTGTATTTTAATTCCATCATGGTATTTTTCATTTTTGTCTCTGCTTTCATCTCTTCGGTCAGATCCATAAATACAACATGGAATGTTTTACAATCCTCATGTTTTGCAAGCATCTTAGCTGATACGCCTGTCCACAATATGTTTTTGTTTTTGTTTATAAGACGCATCTTGCAATGTATTATCTCATCCTCATCCTTGCACATGATTTCTCTTAAAACTTCTTCATCCTTAGCATAAATAACATCATTTATATCATGATTTATAAGAGTTTGAAGTTCACTCTTCATATATCCGAGCATACTTGAAAGTCCATCATTAAAATAAGACATTTTCAGCCTAACGCTTTGTGGTGAAACTTCGATTATACCTATACCACCCGGCACTGTATCTATAAGGTTCGACATCTGATGTTTTGTATCTTCAAGAACCTCTTTCATATTTTTCTTTTGATATATATTTTTCTCTATTATGTTTGTAATTCTTCTTTTGACGATTTTAGGCTCATAAGGTTTTGCTATAAAGTCATCTGCACCTAATACAAGTGCTTTATATTCATTTTCCTGTTCACCCGCCTGTGTATTTACAACAATCGGAATATCACAATATCTCTTATCAGATTTTATGTTTTTCAAAAAATCTATACCATCCATAACCGGCATTATTATATCTAAAAGGATGACATCCACCTTAATGCCATTATCCAGTATCTCTAATGCCTGGGCACCATTTTCAGCCTCTATAACATCATAATCATTTTCAAATATTCCTTTTAATATTACTCTGTTTACCTCTATATCATCTATTATCAGAATAACTATCCTATCATTCATATTTCATCCTACCTCACAATTACATTAGCGTACATAAACCTGCTTAATTTATATTATACTTTGATTTTAACACACTTACAATATTTATTTTCACCCTTTAGAAATCTGTATATGCAAGATAAGCAGACCATCTTTAAATGATCTGCTTATTATCTTTATTATTTAAAATCTTTAAGAAGTTTTGGAAATATCTCAAGACTCCTTTTTAATATGCCCTGCATATAAGCTATAGTGATGCCGTAATTTGTAAAAGGCACTTTACTGTCTACGGCACATTTCATTCGGTATCTTACTTCTCTTTCATTTAACATACATCCGCCACAATGTATTATCAGAGCATAATCTTTAAGATTTTCAGGAAAATCCCTACCCGAAGAAGTTTCGATAATCAATTCCTTTCCTGTATATTTTTTCAGCCAGCGTGGTATCTTTACCGTGCCTATATCGTCACATTGTCTGTGATGGGTACAACCCTCAGATATAAGTATTTTGTCACCATCTTTAAGTTTATCAATGGCATGAACCCCCTCTACGGCTGTTTCTAAGAAACCCTTATATCTTGCCATAAGAATAGAAAATGATGTCAGCTTTATATCCTCAGGGGTATCAGCCGATACTTTTTCAAAAGCCTGACTGTCTGTTATCACAAGCGATGGCTTTTTTGAAATCCCTGCAAGTGTTTCACTAAGTTCGCTTTCCCTACAGACTATTGATGTTGCCCCGGCTTCAAGTATATCTCTGATAGTCTGCTGCTGCGGCAGTATAAGTCTGCCCTTTGGAGCAGCAGAGTCGATAGGCACTACCAGAACCACAAAGTCTGACGGTTCGATAATGTCACCAACTATTTTCAGTTTGGTATCTTCGGTCTTAAGCATAGTTGAAACACGCTCTTTAAGTTCTCTCATGCCGATACCTTTTAGTGCACTTACACTTACTGTATTGTCATTTGTTGGAATATCCTGAACAATATCCGATTTATTATATACTATAAGATACGGAACTTCTTTTTTTAAAAACATTTCCACAAGCTGTCTGTCACAGTCCGATAATCCTTTTGCTGCATCAACCACAAGTATTGCAACATCGACCTTATTTAAAACCTGCTTTGTCTTTTTTACTCTTAGTTCGCCAAGTTCGCCCTCATCATCAAATCCGGGTGTATCAACGATCATAACCGGTCCCATCGGTAAAAGTTCCATAGCTTTATAAACCGGATCGGTTGTTGTGCCTTTCTTGTCTGAAACTATCGCAAGCTGCTGACCGGTAAATGCATTAACAAGACTTGATTTACCCGCATTTCTCATACCAAAAAAACCTATATGTACTCTCTCTCCTGACGGAACGGCGTTTAACCCTGCTGTCTGACTCATCTCGATGCCCTCCTTGATATAAATAAATACATAGATTATATTGTGTTTACATTTTTTGTCTGCTGTTAATCATTTGTAATGTTTAATTTTGTTGTAAGCTCTTTAAGATGTTCTGTTATGGCAACAACTTCAGATACTATCTCTATATTGTGCTCACTTACGCTTAATGTATCACCCGAATGTGCTGCTACTTCCTCTGAGATTGCTGAGATTGTCGATATACTGTCAACTATCTCCTTATTTGCACCGGCAAGTTCATTAACATAATCGGCAAGTGATTTTGAATTTTCAAATATATTATCCGTATTATCGGAAATAGTCTTAAAACTTGCAGCCGTTTTTTCGGTGGCAATATTCTGCCCCTCTATCATTTCTATCATTTGTCCGGTAACTTCAACCACCCTGTTTAAAGCACCTGTAACATCCTGTATCATGTCTGTTATCTTTACGGTCGCATCCTGTGTCTCATTTGCCATCTTAGATATTTCGGAAGCTACAACGGCAAATCCTTTTCCGGCTTCTCCTGCTCTTGCCGCCTCAATACTTGCATTAAGTGCAAGCAGGCTCGTCTGCGAGGTGATATTATTGATAATATCAACGACCGAATTCATCTTATCCATATCTTCATTAAGGCTTTCAAGTTCTTCTGAAACCTGTTTTCCGGAATTTACTGATGCATCAACTTTCTCTACAAGTGCATTTATATTTTCATTTCCAAGATTGATAGCTTTCTGTGTTTCCTTAAGGCTCGACGCAATCTCATCAGTACCTGATGTTACATCATTTATCTTGCTTTGGATATTTTCAGTCATTGTAAGCTGTTTTTGAACTGCAGTAGCTGTATCATTTGAACCTGAACTTACCTGTTCCATTGCTTCTTTTGTATTTTCGATGGCATTGTCAAGTTCTTCAATATGTCTGCTTGCATCTTCAATGTCAGATGCCATCTGCCCTGATACATCCATCGTAGTATTGAACATATTCTGTGTTTTTTCATTTTGTTCTTTTATCTGTGCCATTTTATATTCATTATTAAACTCAAGCATCCTTGATGAGATTGTTGCACAAATGCATATGACACCCATTAAAAGAATCTGTATCTCTATACTTGCACTGTCTTTTTTTAAATCATATGTTCCGTTTGAAACGAACACGATAACCTGAATGATATTTACGATTATCGCAGATATATTAACATATAATGAATACTTGTAATCATTATATACCATTATAATGATTAACATAGGAATGACATAGACATATGCTGATGAATTTTGTGTCGTGAGTATCAAAAATGTATAAAACACTCCATAACCATATGAGACAAAATGTTGTATCATTTTTGACTCTTTGTCTTTAGAATAAAATATCAGTTCAGCAACAGGCGAAACAAGACCCAAAAACAACACAAACAATACATATGACACTGTTCGTGTTCCCTTAAAAATTTCAATTATATATGACAATATTATCAAAGATGCTATACTGAGATGAGCAAACATGGCAAGTTTATTGCTTCTTGCAAGCTCCGAAACCTTCCCTGCTTTATCCTTAATGTACTCAATCTGTTTTTGGACTGCCAGTTCATTTTTTTCAATAATCATACTTTTACCCTCCAACTTTTGTTATAAAAAATATTGTAAAAATGTCCACATTTTTTATTATAACAACTTATCATTCATTATTCAATAAAAGTTTCCATTCTGTATCCCACATTTCGGACGGTCTTTATACATTTGCCGCTCTCTCCGAGTTTTTGCCTGAGCGTTTTTATATGCATATCAACGGTTCTTGTCTCTCCAAAATAATCAACACCCCAGATTTCCGATAACAACTGGTCCCTTGTATAGACAATTCCCTGATTGCTCAAAAAAAGCTTGAGCATTTCATATTCTTTAAATGTCAGATTGATAACTCTGCCGTCAATACTGACTATATGTCCGTCAACATTCATATGTATATCCCCGTTTGAATATATATGCTCTTTCTTCTTTGGAGAACATCTCCTAAGCACTGCCTTTATCCTTGAAACCATCTCCATCATGCCAAATGGTTTTACCAGATAATCATCAGCACCGGTATCAAGGCTCTGAACTTTGTCAAATTCCATGCCCTTTGCAGTCGCCATTATGACTGGAATATCCTCTGTCTTTGGCATTTCTCTCATCTTTTTAAGAAGTGTGATCCCATCTTCACCCGGAAGCATTATATCCATAAGTACAAGTTCAGGAAGCGTGTCCGTACTTACAAGCTCTTTCCAAAATGAATCACCGTCCTCAAACCCTCTCGCTTCAAAACCGGTACTTTTAAGCGTATATATCTCAATATCGCGTATGCTGTTATCATCTTCAACGCACCAAATCATTATAATCCCCTCTCCTTTTCAAAAAATCCGAGTCCTCACCCATTACTTACTGCTGTATGTAATGGAACGGGTTGGCTTCCCTGATAGTGTTAAAATTCAAAATCTTCATAATCATGTTTAAGAAAACGATGATATATTACATGACATTCTTCAACCGTAAAACAATAATAATATTTATCCGGAATACCATTGTTAAAATATAACAGATAATCAAATTCACCATTTTTAGTCTTTTCATAATGAATATCATTATTATAACTCAAGAAATACTCTCTTATCTTTTCTATCGTGCAGCCATGTTCTGACACAAGTTTTACCAGACCACATATAAACTCGTTTTCAGCCATATTTTCATGAACATATTCTACTCCCGCATCAGGTACCTTAAAACAAAATCTCTCTCCATTGTTTGTAACTTCTATCTGACCAAAAAACTCTTTAACTTCGTCACAAAAATCATCCAGCACTTCTCTCATTTTTTCTATATCAGCATCAGCCTTCAGAAGATGTTTTAATGAACCGAGAGGATAATATAATCTTATGCTTTCTTTTCTATATCCGAGTTTTGCCTGTTCTTCTTTTATAATATCAATCAGATTATCTTTCATATCAAGATATTTTTCTTTCAAGATTATGCCTCCTTTAATTCTCTTTTATTTCCTACGATAAACATTATAACTGCCGGTGCTATTATCAGTACACATCCTATATAACTGAAAACATCAGGCACCTCCCCAAGTATGATAAAACCAAGTATTCCGGCAAATATAACATTTGAATAATCATATACAGAAAGCTCTTTTGCAGGTGCATGTGAATATGCCGCCGTTATGAAAAATTGTCCGAAAGTTGCGGCAACACCTGTCATAAAGAGATAAAAACACTGTATAGGCTCCATATGCGTGTAGTTAAATATGCAATATGGAAGCGAACAAAGGCACGAAAATACCGAGAAGAAAAATACTATAAACGGTCCCTTTACCCCCATGCCTGTAGCTTTCCGAAGAAGTGTATATGCCATACCTGCACCCATACCTCCTACCATTGCTATAAGTGCCGGAACTGATAACATCGCACTGCCTGACGGTTTTAAGATAAACATTGCACCGATTATAGCCGTGAGCAGACAGCCTATCTGATAATTTGCAACCTTTTCTTTCAATATAAAAAATGAAAAGATTATGGCAAAAAACGGAGATAATTTGTTTAGCATTGATGCATCAGCTATATTAAGATGGTCAACACCATAAAAATTACAAAATATACCGACCGTTCCAAAAAACGCTCTGCCAAATACATATTTAAAGCTTTCTTTGCTGCATTTCAAAGGAGTATGATTTTTCTTTAGCATCGCAAATGCCACAAGTGCTGCTACAAAATTTCTAAAAAATGATTTCTGTAATGTCGGTATATCTCCCGATAATTTTATGAACAGACTCATAAACGCAAATGATAATGCTGAAAATATGATACATAAAATACCCTTTGTTTTTTCTGACATACTGTCCCTCTTTTCTTAAATGCAATCCGTGTAATCAAATATCCGATAAGCTGTAACAGTTCAATTAGTCTTCTCCAAGAATAATATCAAGAATTTCTGACGGCTGCTTTATAATCCTTTTTGCTCCTTTTTCACGGAGAAACTCCTCGTCTCTAAATCCCCAGCCTACCATTATAACATCCATTCCTGCATTTACGGATGTGGCAAAATCAACATCTGAGTCACCTATATAAACTGCATCTTCTTTTTTTGTTTTTAATTTTGTAAGCACTTCATACACGCTGTCAGGTGCAGGCTTTTTCTTGATGCCCTCCCTCTCACCTACGGCGAAATCAAAAAGTCCATCAAAATAGTCCTTACATAAGTCCTGAACGGCGAAATCCGCTTTGTTTGACACAACCGCTGTCAGACAGCCTGCTTTTCTGAGTGACACAAGCACTTCTTTTATACCATCATATGGTCTTGTCTTTACGGCACAATGTGTTTTATAATATTTTTTGAATGTTTCAAAAACTTCATCAACAAGTTCCGGCTCGGAATCTGCCGGAACAGCCCTCTCTATAAGAAGCCTTATCCCATTCCCGACAAATCTTCTGACTTCATCAATCGTTCTTTCCGGAAGTCCGTTTGCCTTTAATGCATAATTTGTACTGTCAGCAAGATCCTCTAAAGTATTTAAAATAGTTCCATCCATATCAAAAACAGCAAGTTTGTATCTCATAATAATCCTCTTTTCTGTATATAATGCACTCTCGGTATCTCCTCAAAACGAGTTATTTCAGCTAGAGTACATATGTACTCAATTTTTATTTCGTAAATAATTTTGCTTCTTTTAAAACAAGTACCTTATTTTTTTTCCATATTGAATAAAATTCACCGGCAGACAAAGGACAAGCATTTTTACCTATCTCCAATGTTATACATGGGATGTTCTTTTTATACATCGCATATTCTCTGAGATTACCAATATTTTTCTTTTTTGAATGTTCATTTACACTTTCTTCATACCCGGAACTATCCGCATAGCCGGTTATTTTTTTTGCAAGTTCATACATTTTTGTAACAACAGGTTTAACACTTCCCTTTGCATCACCAAAAAGTATCGAACCGGTAGCATGGTAGTTTATAAGACCCTTAAGCGTACCGGAAGATTTCATTTTGTCAAGAAAAGCCACTATAGCCTTTGTCTCAGGTTCACTGTTTACCGATTCACCGGTATAGCCTTCACTTCCCCGTTTTCCGCCATATTTTGCGATATAATTATAATTAAAGTTTTTATTCAGGTCGACACCACGGGCATTTGCTTTCCAATATTTTGTTTTATCAGCACCAGGCATCTTTTTTAAAGCATTTTTAAGTGATGCGTTTTGTATGGCTGACAGACCTGATTGCGATATTGAAACACCGTCAGGGTTTGCCATAGGAATATAGTGAACTGCTATTCTGTTTAAAACCTCATTCGTCGATGTCACTCCGATTTTGTCATTATAATTCTGAAGATATAATTCTATTTGTGCCATACAAAGCTGCGTAGTCATGTATTCTCTTGCATGAATTGCTCCTATTACGATAAGAGACCTCCCAGACTTCTGATTTCCTATCACAACATCATATATTTTTCGATTATCACAGCTTTTTCCAAGATTTTTAACATTTACATATTTGGAATATGTTCTTTTAAGAAGTGATATATCCGATGCCATCTCTTTATATGTATATTTCTGATGTGAAGTTGCTACTATTTTTTTGGTAGTAAAAGCGGTTCCTCTATTATTGGAACTATACTTCGCTTTTGAAACAACATTTATTGATTTAACTATATACTTATAATTTTTGCCGGATGAAATTTTCTTATCGACATATCTGCTTTTTCTGGAACTTCCGATAACATTATACTTTCCACTGCCGGTTTTTCTATATATAATAAATTGTTTTGTATGTTTTCCTCTTTTCCAGGTTATCAAAACCTTTTTGTCTGACAATCTTGTATATCTCATTTTTGATACTCTTACCGGCTGGCATACAGTGACCCTTTTAGAATGAGCTAACACTTTTTTCCCTTTTAATGCAGTAACTTTTACATGATATACTTTTCCTGCTTTTATTTTAAAACTGTATCTTCTTTTTCTACTGCTTAATTTTATTGTTTTTTTTATGCCGCCTGATATTTTTATCTTATATTTATCAGCACCTTTTATCGAGTTCCATTTCAATCTTGCATGAGCTTTTCCGCTCTGTGATGCCCGGACTTTCAACACCTGTTTTTTTGCCTTTGTTTTATGCGGCTTCGGTTTTGGTGTCGGTTTCTTAGTTGGTTTGGGTGTCACAACTGCCGGAGGGGTAGTTGCAACTACTGTTGACGGTGTTGTAATCGCTGACGGTGTCGCATTGTTATTCTGAGTTTCGGTTATCTCTGCTGTTTTAAAACAATTATCGAAAAACTCTGTTCCAATGTTTTTTTCGGCATGAACCGGAACTGTACCGGTAATATTTCCTAATATAATTGCCGTAACAAGCAATAGTGATACTATCGATTTATGTTTTTTCAAAACTATTTCCTTCCTTCCAGTTACTTTTAGTCAAAATAAAACATATTTAACCTGACTTAATTTTATTACATATAAATATGCCTAAGTATTATACACCTATTAAACTTAACTGTGCAACCTTAAATTATTTGATTTTTTTGAATAAAATTTTCCAAGACGCAGCATAATAATGATAAAATAAATTTTTGAATGGAGGCATATAGTGAAAACATTAGATTATATTTTATTGACACTTGTTGTTATAGGTGCTGTCAACTGGGGACTTATCGGATTTTTACGCTTTGATCTCGTAAGAGTATTATTCGGTGACATGAGTATTCTTTCAAGAATAATTTATGCTGCCGTAGGTATAAGCGGGCTTTATGCCATCAGTTACTTTGGACGCATCCGTTCAGCCGGAGAATACTAATTTGGTATTAATTTAAAAAAGTATTTTTATAAAGCGTAAACTCAAAAAGTCATGTGAATGATGATGATTTATCAAACACATGACTTTTTATTGAATAGCAAAATGTCCGCATTGCAATATCACACTATAATAAAAACGCTGACTTCACTATTTTATTGATTTTCCAATTCGAGAAGATGACTCATCTGTGAATAGAGACTAAATGAATCACTTGCATGCATAACAACAGAAATATAGCTGTTTCCATTGCTGTTTTTTGAATAAAGGATAAGATTAGAACCTGCCATAGATGTTGTTCCGGTCTTTCCACCTATAACAGTCACCCCCTCAGGAGCCTTAGCACTTCCAAGAAGGTATTTATCTGTCGAAGTAAACCATAATGTTTTTTTATTTCCATCTGCTCCGTTAAACTCTGCCTTGTATGAAGAATGATTTATTATATCCATAAATACATCATATTTTAGCAGTTCATGGAATACAAGATAAAGATCATACGGTGTCGTATAATGATTATCATCATGCAGACCGTGTGGATTTAAAAAGTTTGAACCTGAACACCCAAGAGCCTTTACTTCTTTATTCATCATTGCCGCAAACTTGTCTACACTTCCCGCAATATGTTCAGCAATGGCAATACCAGCATCATTACCCGAACATATAAGGAATGAATAGAGAAGTTTTTTCAAAGTAATCTTGTCACCCTCCGCAAAACCACACAACTTGGCACCATACTCATTTATATGAGTAGCATTGTAGCTTATCGTCACCTCATCATTTAGGTTTCCGTATTTTAGTGCAACAAGAGCCGTCACTATCTTTGTCGTACTTGCAGGATACATCTTTGTATAAATGTTATCTGCATAAAGCATTTTATTGTGTGTATTATCAAAAATAAGCGATGCCCCTGCCGTCATAAAAGAATCTTTCTGCGACTGCTTCTTTTTGGGTACTACACATATGTCTGCAGAAAGAAACTCACTATCTATATTATCCGCAGTTGTACCCTCTGATATATCCTGTTCACTGCTCTGTGATAATGGAATCTCATAATTATCGAATACAGATATATCAGTCTCACAGCCTGTAAGCAGCAATGAAACAAGCAGTATTGTAACAATCTTTCTGCTGTTTTTTTTACATTTGTTAAATTTTTCAGTCATGAAATCAGTCCTCCATATATTCTGACTGTCCGATTTTTCTACACAAGCCTACAGTCCCTCTTTTTTTAATATTTCACGCCACTCAAGATCGCCTCTGTCAAGTGCCTTTATAAGAAGTTCTGCCGTTGCAAGATTTGTAGCAAACGGAATGTTGTATGTATCACATAAATGAATAACATTATTTACATCCGGCTCGTGTGATTTAGGAGAGAGTGGATCTCTTAAAAATATAACCATATCTATCTGATTGTGCTCTATCTGTGATGCAAGCTGCTGTTCTCCGCCCAAATGTCCGGCAAGATATTTGTGTATATTGAGATTTGTCACCTCCTCAATAAGACGCCCCGTAGTTCCTGTCGCATATATGTCATGTTTACTGAGAATGCCTCTATAGGCTATAGCGAAATTCTGCATAAGTATTTTTTTTGCATCATGTGCAATTAATCCAATGTTCATCGTATCCCTCATTTCTATCTATACTAATATATAATTAAATATCCAGCCCTATCTCATCATCACTGTTTTCAGATGAATTGAGATTTCTCATAGTAAATCCCTCTTTACTTGATTTGGCAGGCTGAATACCAATATTCATAACCAATCCTATACCTATCATTGATGAAATCATGGAACTTAAACCGTTACTGATAAACGGAAGTGGAAGTCCCGTATTTGGAAATATAAATGTTGCAACACAGATATTTGCAAATACCTGAAACATAAACATGGCAGCCACTCCTACTGCTATCATTTTTCCAAGATAATCCTGTGCTTTTTTTGCAACCATAAAACATTTAAAAATAACTATTGCAAATAATAGTAATATGATACAACATCCTATGAAGCCGAATTCCTCGCCAACAACAGACCAGATAAAGTCACTTTCACGGATGCCGACACCATTGTAAGTTCTGCTCTCAAGACCTTTTCCGCCATCCTGGATAAATTTGCCGTAAAGCTGTCCGGATGCTATAGCTTTGATTGCCGAATTTTGCTGCCAGTTAAGATTGTCAGCATTTGGATAAGTGTCAGGATGAAGCCATGCCTGTATTCGGTTATACTGATAACCGTGCAATATAAAATTGTGCGGTATCTGTATATACCAGCCCAAAAAGATACTGACCGGTACGGCTGCTATAAGTACAGGCACAATGATACGGTATGTCACACCGCCGATAAATATCATAATACACATTATAAATACACCGACAAGACTTGATGACAAATCAGGCTGTGTCAGGATTGCAAATATCGGAACTATCGCAACAATACATATCTTTATAACTGAGGAAAACTTATCAAGTTTTGAATGAAGTGCCGCAAAAAGTGTTGCAAGCGTTATTATAAGTATAATCTTCATAAGCTCAGTCGGCTGGAACGAAATAGGTCCGAGTTTTATCCATCGGTATGTTCCTGTATTATTGTCAGTTCCTAAAGGTGTGTGAACAGCAAGTGTAAGCAGTATTCCTACTATATAATATACAATAGAAAACTGGCATATAAAATGATAATCTATCACAGATACAATGGCAACGATAAATAATCCAAATATAAGACCTACTACCTGACCTTTCATAAGAGAATACCCTTTATCGGTTCCTCCTGCCATTCTTACACAATATACTCCCAATATACAAAGTGTAACTACAACACATAATAGTGAAAAGTTATACTTCTTCCAATCATACTGCCTGATTCGGTTGATCATTACAACTCATCCTAACCTTTCATTTATTTACGGAAATTTCTTGATCCCTCTTTAATCGGAATATTTGCCAAAAGTGCATTAACCGTTCCTGATGTTTCATCAAGCTCTGTCTTTGTTACTTTTATATCAAGTCCTTCCGTATCAATATCTACATATTTTGAAATGACCTGAATAATGTCATTTTTCATCTGTTCCATAAGCTCCGGAGAACAAACGGCTCTATCCGAAGTTATAGCCACCTTTAATCTCCTCTTTGCAACATCACTGCTGCTCTCAGAGCTTCTAAAAAAATTTGAGAAAAGTCCCATGATGCTCCTCCACTAATCTGAATTTAATTTATTTTTTGAAAATTGCTGATAATTTTTGGAAAAATCCTTCCTTAACATCAAGGTTCAAATAAGGAACATCTTCTCCCATCACTCTCTTACATATATTCATATACGCCTGTCCTGCAAGGCAGTCAGAACCTACTAACGGCTCACCGTTGTTTGTTGATGTGATAATGTGCTCATCATCAGGCACAATACCTATAAGGTCGATACCGAGAATATCGACAACATCATCACTTGACATCATATTCCCCTCTTTTACCATGTCCGACCTGAGTCTGTTCACGATAAGATGTGTCTTTGTAATCTCATTTGCTTCGAGAAGTCCTATAATCCTGTCCGCATCTCTTACTGCTGATACCTCAGGTGTAGTAACTACCAATGCTCTGTCTGCTCCTGCTATTGCATTCTGAAATCCCTGTTCGATTCCGGCAGGGCAGTCCATGATTATGTAATCATATTCATTCCTAAGCTCGTCAGCAAGTTTTTTCATCTGTTCAGGACTAACTGCAGTCTTATCCTTTGTCTGTGCAGATGGTAAAAGAAAAAGATTCTGATGCCTCTTATCCTTGATAAGTGCCTGCTTTATACGGCAGTTATTTTCTATGACATCCACAAGATTATAAACTATCCTGTTTTCAAGTCCCATAACCACATCGAGATTTCTAAGTCCTATATCAGTATCAATAAGAACGACTTTCTTTCCCTCCATTGCAAGACCTGTGCCCAAATTGGCGGTTGTAGTTGTCTTTCCCACACCACCTTTTCCGGATGTGACTACTATTACTTCTCCCATTTTCTGTTTCCTCCTGTTAAAAGAAATTTAATAGTGTTACATTGTGCATAAC
The DNA here is from genome assembly GCF_003477845.1 of Clostridium sp. AF34-13. Lineage (NCBI taxonomy): Bacteria > Bacillati > Bacillota > Clostridia > Eubacteriales > Clostridiaceae > Clostridium > Clostridium sp. AF34-13. The sequence continues at coordinate 75,945 of NZ_QUEB01000004.1, read as the reverse complement.
AGATGCATTTAGTAACTTTTAATATTTTTAATAATAATTTTATCAAAAAAAACATTCTGTGTCTACATTACAATTTTATATCATTCATTACATCTTTGTCTAACGGTTCTATATATATGTTTTCATCTTCAAGAAAAGCAATCTTTGTCTCCGGTTTGTGTCTCTTTTTTAGTCTTGCCGGTTTATCCGGTGCCCTTGCGATAACATCTGCTATCTTTATCTGCATTGGATTCATGTCAAGAGCTATTACAAACGCATTAGTATTACCTGTAGAGCCTGCATATACAGTGCCCTCAAGCGTGCCAAGTATTATTACATTACCCTTTGAGACAACTTTTGCTCCGACCTTTACATCGCCTATCACGATAATGCTCGTCTCAACATCAAGCACCTGTCCGGAGCGGAGTGTTCCTTTAAAAAACTGCCCCGTATTTGCATCCCGAACGGCATACTTATTTTCAATGGCTCTTGAAAAATCAGCTTCTTTTTCAGGATCATCAATGGTAATGCATACTATATTTAAATGACAGTTTTCATGAATTATTGATATTATTTCTTCCTGCTGTTCGTCAGTGAGTTCACGCCCCTGAAAGCTTATGGCTTTAGAAACATTTCCCAAAAACTCATCTGATGAGTGAAATTTATCAGCAACAGCTTCTTTTAACTGTTCATATGGAAGTTTGTCATCAAGCACCAGGATTATTCCGGATTTTGTTCCCTTAATAACTACTGATTCTTTCATTTTTCACCCTCCTTAATCTATATGTGATGTAATTGATTCAGGCATCTTTACGGAACCTGAAACTTTCTTTCCTGCCTTAGAACCTTTCTTTCCAAAGTAATATTTGTAAACATCTCTTGCTGTCTGTGCCGCATTTGATGATGCGTAACCATTTGGAATTACACATGTTACAGATATTTTTGGTTTCTTATAAGGTGCATACGAAATAAAATATGCATGATTGGCATGGAATTTACTCTGCTGTGCTGTACCTGTCTTTCCGGCTACCGTGGTCTTAAGATTTTTAAACATAAAACTGATGGAACTTCTTGAACCATTTACAACAAGTTTCATTCCTTTATGAACAGCATCCCATGATGACTGTTTTATATTGATTTTGTTTCTCAATTTTGCTTTGTTGTTTAAAACAGTTTTTCCTTTTACATTCTTAATCTTGTCTACAAGTGTAATATTGTAGCAGTTTCCACTGTTTGCAACAGTTGTAACATAACGCGAAAGCTGAGCAGGTGTGTAAGCATGTGTATCCTGACCTATTGCCGCTCTTACAGCATCAGTAGTCGCAAAATGAGGTGCTATCTCAGGAATTTCAACACCCGATTTATCAGTAAGACCAAATTTATCTGCATATTTTTTAAGCCTCTTGATACCTCTTGGATAGTTAATGTTTCCTGATGATGTTTTTCCTGAAAGCATATATCCTACCTTGTAGAAGAAATAGTTACAAGAAACCTCTATGGCATCTGATACTGTAAGATCTCCATGTGATACAGTGCTCCAGCACTTTGCAGGATGATCTATATCCGAAAATACCGTGTGGTCATATATATGTGTCGATGGGCTTATCACTCCCTCTTCCATACCTGTTACTGCCGATATTATCTTAAATGTTGAACCCGGAGCCATCTCTTGCATTGTAGGTCTGTTAAGCAGTGGCGAAGATGAATTCTGAATAAGTTTTTTGTTATAATATTCAGAATCAACCTTATTTGCCATCTTATTATTGTCATAACTTGGATAAGTAACCATCGCTTTTACATCACCTGTTTTTACATCGGTTACTACAATAGAACCTGAACAAGGCTCAAGTCCCAAATCTCCCGGCGTTATCTCAAGTTTTTTAATCTGCTTGATTATATAAGAATATGGTGACAAAGCTCCTGACTGGAGATTTGTATAATCAGTCTTACTTTTCTTTACGGCTTTTTGGTCCATAAGTAAAAGACAGGTATCAGTTCCCGACAGTTCATAATGCTGCACAAGATAACCATATATCAGCTTTGCAAAGCCTGTATCATCCTTAAGCTTTTTAAAACCATAATCAAGAAGTTTTTTGTATATTTCTTCCGATGTATAATAACCGCTTTTTATATCAAGCTTTTCCTGGTCTATCCACTGTTTTGAAATAGCATACTGTAAAAATCTGCTTAGGCTTGTTTTTCCCTTTGCAAACTTTTTATATACAGAGTCAGATGTATCAACCTGATTGACAAGAACTATATTATCATCCTTAAGCTGCTTATAAAAGTAGTCAAGAAAATCATTCATATCATCAGAAAGATCTTTTGAACCTTTTGTATAATCTGTAGCCAGATGTTTTTTCATATCTGCAACAATTTTTTTAGATTTGTTTTTGTATTTGTCATAGGTACTTTTTTCAAGTGGACTTGCTTTCCTGCTTTTAAAATGAGTAACATCTATAATATTATTTTTATACAATGCCTCATATACATCATATATAGGTATTTTTATATCAGTCGAGTTAGTACCCTTAGAGCCTGCACTGGAGCTGTTATTTATTCTGCTTATAAGAACACCTGCAAGATTTTCTTCAAGAAGATTATAACACTCCTCCTGAAGTTTCGCATCTATAGTAAGGTACAAATCATCCCCCGCCACCGGATTTTTAGTTTCATCAACTGAAACAACGCGGCTCGTACTTGAATTTATGCTAAGTACCTCCTTACCTTTTTTTCCTTTAAGCTGATCCTCATATACACTTTCGAGTCCCGATATTCCAACCTGGTCATCAATCGTATAATCTGTTTTTTTATTTTTTTTATTTATTGTATCAAGTTTTTCAGAAGATATTGCTCCCGTATATCCTAAAATATGTGCAAAATATTTGCTCTTGTTGTAGACACGCTTAGTATCCTCTGTAATATTTACACCTATAAGTTCATCATTATTTTCTTTTATTGCCGCAACCGTTTTGTCATTTACATTTTTAGCTATCGTGATTGGAAGATATTTCTGATACCTGTTAATAAATATAGCATACCTGATATCTAATATCTTCATCGCCATTTTATCGTCATATTTGTCTGATATATCAAATTTCGGACTGTTTACGGAAGTATCATATCTTAAAAATTTGTATATATCCTTTGCAGTTGCGTTGAGCAGCTTTTTATTTTCTTTTTTCTTTAATTCCGTAACAGTTTTTGAATAAACCTCAGCTTTATATCTTAAAAGAGTATTACCCGATACAGTAAATTCCGGCTCACCATCACTGTTTAGCTTCATATATGAATCAACCGAAAGTGTTCCGCCATTGCTTTCTATCACGCATATCAGTTTATATATCATATCATTTCTTTCTTCTGATGTCATTTTTGCCGTAACATCAGTCTCTTCATAAGTTATGTTATGTGATAATTTGTTGTAAGCAAGCAAATTATGATTGCAATCGTATATATTTCCTCTCGTTGCCTTTATTGTTCTTGTTTTTCGTGTACTTTTTTCTGCTTCGCTGGCATATTTTTCACCATCTACAATCTGAAGCGTAAACAAACGATTACCAAGTATCGCAAAAAACAACAGATAGACAATTACGACTATCGCAATACGAGAATTAGATAATCCTTTTACGAAATCTTTAAATGTGTTCCACATGGGTAACCTCTCTTTCAACAAGTTACTTTTTTGCTTTTATAGTTATTACTGTTCATCATCAGGTTTTGTTTCTACACCAAGATGCACCGGTTCCGGAGGATTTAATTTTCTATCCAGCCAGTGTGCAAACTTAAATACTATCACTCCGAGGATAATTGTATATATCAATTCAGGAATTATAGTGTTAATTAAATAATCTGTAAGTCTGAGTCTTCCCCTCAAAAGAAACTTGAGTACATAAAATAATACTCCGTATATAATATCTCCGATAGCAATAGTCATTGTCGGAAATATAAGATCGTCTTCTATATACATCTTATTTGTCATTCCGATAATAAATCCGATTACGGCATATATGAAGATATTTACTCCAATAATAGAACTAAACATCATATCAACAAATAATCCGGATATTACACCGGTGAACAAACCACAATACTGTCCGTACATCGTTCCTGCTATCGCTGTGAGTATAACAAGTATATTGGGAGAAACACCTGCAATCCGCAAATGTCTGAATAATGTAGTCTGTAGTATAAATCCTACAATAATCATAACGAACATACTTACATAGTTTTTCATTTACCAAGAATCTCCTCTAAGTCTTTTGAATTTTTAACTTTTGTTATGACAAGTACCATATCAAGACTTGAAAAATCAGCAGCAGGCACAAGATAGCCTGACTGTGTAATATTTGTCGAATCTTTCTTTATGTTTTTTGCATATCCAATGAGTATTCCAGGAAGATATACACTACTTATCTGTGATGTCACAACTTCATAACCGTCTTTTACTTTTGCATCTCTGTCGAGTCCGCTTATCTGTATCTTTCCCTCTTTCATCATTGAGAGATTTCCTGATACTATACATTTATCGGAAGTTTTTAGAAAACTTCCGCTCACTTCGCTTGAATCATCAACTATAGAACGCACTCTTGAATATGATTTATTTGCATCAACGATTCGTCCTACAAGACCGTCACCCGCCATAACATTCATGTTTTTTGCAAGACCGTCATCAGTTCCTTTATCAATTATAAATTCATTGTACCAGTTGTCAGGTTCGCCGCTTATAACTCTTGCAGCCACTTTCGGATATTTTGCATATTGCTCATCAAGTGAATACAGCTTTCGGAAATTTTCAAGTTCATACTTGTCCTGCTGTAAAAGCTTATTTTCAGCATTTGTCTCAGCTAGTTTATCTTTTAATTTTTTATTTTCCTTTGTAAGCTTTTTAACACTGTTTACATATTCAAGTTTGTCGGATATTTTAACTCCGATAGTATTGATTCCTTTTTGCATAGGTGTTACAACACCGCCAACGATAGAACGAACAGGTTCTATTTTATCCTGAAATTTAAATGATACTACTATCAGGATAGCACAGATGACAGAAATGGCGATCAGAATGTATTTGGGATCTATAATCATTTTAGTCTTTTTGCGCATTACTTTATTCCTTCCTTTATTTAGCTTTACTGTTTACACTGTAGATGTATGCTGCAACTATTTAATTTCGACTGCATAGCCTGCTGCAAGTTTCGGATGTTCGGCAAGATACCCAAGACCTGTCACAACCGTTTTTTGTGCATTTTTTGTAGTATTAACTTTAAGAAATGTCTCATTTGCAATAAGCTGATCAAGACCGTTTATCCATGATGATCCCCCCGTAAGATATACACCATTATGTACTATTTCATGTGATATTTCGTGAGGAGTCCTCTCTAACATGGTCTTAATTGATATTGCAATTTCATAAAAAACATCATTTACAAGTGGAAAAATCTCTGTTGCTTTGATAAGCTGTTTTCCCGGAAGTCCCTTGACAACATCCCGCCCCATAACTTCCAGCTCTCCCTGCATTGGGAATGCAGTTACAAGCTCTTTTTTTATGTGTTCCGCAGTTTTTAATCCTATAACAAAATTATACTGTTTTCTTATATAGCTTTTTATCTGATCGTCAAAATATTTACCACCGTATGGCAGAAGTTTTGACACCACTATTCCTCCACAGCTTAAGACACTGATCTCCGTTGTGTCGGCACCAATATTTACGATAAGTATCCCATTTGCCTTTTCAACATCAAGACCAAGACCATAGGCATCTGCTATCGGTTTATCTATGAGACAGACCTTTTTAGGCTTTGACTCACTTTCTGATATAATCCTTGAATATGCAAACTTTTCAACCTCTGTTATATCAGCCGGAACAGCAATGTAAAACTGAAATCCTTTCATTCTCCTGCTGCGTGATATTTTCGCCCCCATGAAATTCCACAATGCTATCATGTCATCTATCTTTGATACAACACCATGACTTAACGGAAATGAAACGTTTATGCTCGGCGGAACCTTTTCAAACATTTCATATGCTTCCTCACCGATTGCGACAGGTCTTCTCTCTTTTCCTACAGTGGAAACTACATTCTTTTCTATAAGAATTATCCCCTGTCCTTTTTTATATATCTTGATGGTATCTGTTCCAAAGTCTATACCATAGATCTTTTGTGCCATTACAAAATCTCCTTTTTATATACGGTTAAAATGCTAAACCGCTTTCTTTTAAACTTACATACCGGTTGTCACCCAGTATTATGTGGTCAAGTAATTCTATTCCAATAAGTTTTCCCGTCTCAATAAGGCGTTTTGTTATAAGAATATCTTCCCTACTCGGTGTCGGATCTCCTGACGGATGATTATGCATCACAATAATTGAAACTGCTTTATTTTTGAGGGCATTATAAAATATCTCTCTGGGTGATGCCATAGCAGCGTTGAAAGAACCATTCGACAATATAATATCTTTAACAAGAGCATTTCTTCCATTTAATATAAGAAGCCTTACCTGTTCAGTTTCCTCAAAACGCATTTCCGGCATAAAACGAAGTGCCGTCTTTTCAGGCTCATCACATATGAAGTCTGTCTCAGCCAGTGCAGAAGACATCATACGCTTTGTTATCTCCGTAAGACTAAGGAGTTGTACTGCCTTTGCATTTCCTATGCCATGTATATCCACAAGCTGTGCAACCGACATCTGAAACAATCCGCTTATTTTTTTGCCCGGAATTTCGTTTATCACTCTTGATGCAAGCTGAATAGAATTTTCTTTTTTTGTACCTGTTCTTATGATGACAGCCAGCAGCTCCGCATCTGAAAGGCTCGACGCACCGTATTTCAGGCATTTCTCATACGGTCTTTCTGATAACGGAAGCTGTTTTATATTTGTTTTAATCATCAAATATTCTCCTTTTCAATATCATTATGTGCAGCTATACGCACACAAGGTACAGTCAGACACAACCTTATCTCTTAAAACCATGCAATGCAGATAAGATTTATATTGTAAAAGGAAAATGACTTTTAAATCACACAATAATAATGTTATCACAAAAAAAATTCTTTGTATAGCATTCATATATGAAAAATGTATGTATTTTTCTTATTTTTGCATCAATAAATGCCATTTTTCAACAAAAAATGCTATTTTTTAAGTTTTTATTACAATTGACTGATAAGTCCTTCATTTTTCATATATTGCAGCGACATTGTAATACCGAAGCGTGCATGATACCATGTAAGCCCTCCCTGGAAATATACGGCAAATGGCGGCTCTATAGGACCATCCGCACTGAGTTCTATTGATGAACCCTGTATAAATGCCCCTGCTGCCATGATAACATCACTGTGATACCCCGGCATCGCATATGGCTCCGGTGCAACATGGCTGTCAACAGGCGAACCAGCCTGAATACCCTTGCAAAATGCGATAACTGCTTCCGGCGAACCAAGAGTCACCGCCTGAATAATGTCATGTCTTGACTCCGTGCTGTCAGGAACAACTTTATATCCGAGTTTCTCATATACATTTGCAGCAAATATCGCACCTTTTAACGCTCCTGCCGTAACAGTCGGTGCAAGGAAAAATCCCTGAAAGAATGCCCTGTTCACACCGAGTGTGGCACCTACTTCCTTGCCAAGTCCCGGTGCAGTAAGTCTGTAAGCACACAGGTCAATAAGCTCTTTTTTTCCTACAATATAACCGCCTATAGGTGCAAGACCGCCACCCGGATTTTTGATAAGAGAACCTACACACATATCTGCTCCCACGTCTGTCGGTTCTATTGTCTCGACAAATTCACCATAGCAGTTATCAACCATACATATTACTTCCGGTTTTATTGATTTGATAAATGAAATAAGCTCGCCGATTCGCTTAACAGAAAGTGTAGGTCTTGTCGCATATCCCTTTGAGCGCTGGATAGTGACAAGTTTTGTCTTGTCGTTTATGGCTTCCTTTATCGCATCAAAATCAAATGAACCATCCTCTAAAAGGTCAACCTGTCTGTAGCTTATACCGAATTCCTTAAGTGATCCCGGCGGATTGTCATCACCCTTTATTCCTATGACACCCTCCAGTGTATCGTAAGGTTTCCCAACAGGTGTCAAAAGCTCGTCACCCGGTCTTAATATCGCTGATAAAGCCGTAGTAAGTGCGTGTGTTCCGCAGGTAAGCTGCGGACGGACAAGTGCCGATTCGGCATGAAATACATCGGCATATACTGCTTCGAGAGTTTCCCTGCCAAGATCATCATATCCATAACCTGTAGATGACTCAAAACATCCTGCACTGACTCTTTCTTTCTGCATGGCACAAAGAACCTTTATCTGATTTATCTGTGCAACCTCATCTATTTTTTCAAATCTTTCTTTTAATCCGTCTGCTATCCTGTCGCAAAAATCATATACTTCCTCTGTTATGCCTGCTGACATATACTGTTCTTTTAACAGATTACTCATCTTTCTTTCCTCCATAAGTTGATTATTTATAAAAGTATCATTTTCGTAACAGTTCAGCCTTTCATTTCTTACATTCATAAACCTGCCAGCGAGCTGTCAGTCGCTGCTTTGCAGCTTTTGTATATTTCATTTCAGAAATGAAAGGCTATTCTACCATAAAAAGGTACTTAACAATACAATGAACAAGCTCATTGTATTGCCAATTATCTTTTTATGGCTGAACTGTTACTTATTTTCAATTTTTTTGCATTTTTCACCTGTGCTTATCATCATATAAATTAAATACTATGCTTCTTTAGCAATATATCTTTCATATCCGATAAACAATAGTCCAAAAGTTCATTTTCATCCCTAAATTTGTCCTTGTCTATCCATGTAACTGTCTTTTCCCTGTTAAACCATGTAAACTGCCTTTTAGCAAAATGCCTTGTATCAAGTTTTATCCTCTCATAAGCTTCGTCCATATTGCATTTTTGCTCAAGTGCATCAATTATCTGCCTGTAACCTATTCCCTGCATTGATACCATATCCTTAGTACAGCCCATATCCATAAGTTTTTTTACTTCCTCTGTAAGGCCTGCCGCTCTCATAATATCAACGCGCTTATTTATACGCTCATACAAAATTTCTCTCGGCAGTCTTAAAACATAATATCTGAAATCAAACGGTGACTCATTTTGGTGCTGTTCGTCATTGTGCTCAGATATTTTCTCCCCTGTCTGCTCAAAATATTCCAACGCCCTTATGACTCTTTTTACATTGTTTGGATGAATCTGCTCTGCTGCTTTTTCATCAATTTCTTTTAATCGGTCATGCAATGCTTCATTTCCGTGTTCATCGGCAAATTTCTGAAGTTCTTTCCTGTAAGCATCATCTGTCTCAGTCTTTGTAAAATCTATATCGTAAAGCACTGCCTGTATATAAAAGCCTGTCCCCCCGACTATTATCGGAATATTGCCATGACTGTATATCTCTTCAATATATCTGTCACATTTCTGTTTAAAAATTGTGACATTAAACTCCTCGTCAGGCTCTAACTCATCTATAAGATAATGCTTCACCCCCTGCATTTCATCAGGCATTATCTTTGCAGTACCTATGTCCATATGCCTATAGACCTGCATTGAATCGGCTGAAATTATCTCCCCGCCAATCCTTTTAGCAAGAGCTATCGAAAGCTCCGTCTTTCCCACCGCCGTAGGCCCCGTAATTATTATAAGAGGTTTTTTGTTATCAGACATACTATCCCTCCATCTCTCTTACTTCATTACAACTCATATAATATATTTCTTAAACAACTCGTTTAAATTTCTTTTCCAGTTCATATTTACTCATGCGTATCATCGTAGGTCTGCCATGCGGGCAATTATACGGATTTTCAAGCGACATAAGCTCCTTTAAAAGTTCCTGTGCCTGCTCAAGTGGAAGTTCATTATTTCCCTTCACCGCCGCCTTACATGACATTGTCGCAACTCTCTCAAGAAGTATATCCTTTGAAAGATTTGTCTTACCATTTGCAAGGTCGTCAATAATTTCCATCAGTAAATCCGTAGTCGCTATATCAGGAAGCTGTGCAGGAATGCCTGTCACAATATATTCCCTGCCGCCAAATGACTCTATCTTATATCCGAGTTCGTCAAATACTTCTATATTATCGTCAACCATCTGCTGTTCAAGCATTGAAAGACTTAGAACAATAGGTGGATTTACCATCTGAACCATCGGCTTATGCTCAGCTATCTGTTTCATAAATCGTTCGTATAAAACTTTTTCGTGTGCGGCGTGCTGGTCAACCATATACATACTGTCCTCATATTGCAATATCCAATATGTTGAAAACACCTGTCCCACTATCCTTATATCCTTTGTCCTGTCCTCTTTTAAGACACCTGTTTCAAAAAGAGTTTCCTGTTTTATATTGTAGGCTGCTTTCTCATGAAGCATATCAAGATTTTTTGAAGCCGCCATACCATTAAATGAGCTGTCTGATTTTGTTTCTTCCTTTAAATCCTGCGTCTGCTGCCTATCGGATTTGTCATCCTGCTGTACACTTTCTGAATTTAATCCGGTGTTTTTCTTATCCGAAGCTGTGAAATTATCCTGTGATAAATTATCATCCTCTAATATATCAGGTCTATTTTTTGTTATGTTTATATTTTCCGCAGCCTGATTTTCTTTACTATATTGTAAAGATGTTTCAGTATTATTATCAAGTTTTTCCACCTGTCCCATAAGATCGGCAAACATCTTTTTCCGCTGACCCGCATCAGGTCTGTGAAGTTCTGCTTTTCCAATCCTTGATAAAGTATCAGCTTCGTCAATATCTTTTTTTACTTCTGTTTTGTCAGTTGTATCTATACTATTTTTTTTAGGATAATCTTTTGACACCGTATCATTTACAGCACTATCTGTTTTCACTTTTCCGCCGTCTTTTTTATCTTCTTCAAAAGTTACATCAGGAATAAATTCCCTGTGTGCAAGCCTGTCTGATATACATTCATAGATTGTCTTATAGAGTTCTCTCTCATTTGTAAATCTTATCTCCATCTTCTGTGGATGCACATTAACATCTATAAATTCCGGTTCTATATGAAAATGAAGCACTGTAAACGGATATCTGTGCTGCATCGTAAACGGCTTATAAGCCTCCTCTATCGCACGGTTGATTATATTGCTTTTTATATATCTTCCATTTATAAAATAATTTATATATGCCCTGTTTCCTCTTGAAACAACAGGCTTTCCTATAAAACCTCCAATATTGCAAATCTCACTTGTAAGGTCAACAGTAAGTAAGTTTGAAGTTATATCCCTGCCATATATCTGATAAATGGTATCTTTGAGATTTCCATTTCCAGAAGTGTGAAGTTTTGTCTGTCCCTGATTTATAAATCTAAACGAAATTTCCGGATGAGAAAGAGCAAGCCTCTCAATAACACTGCCTATATAACCTGCTTCTGTCTGGTGCGATTTAAGAAATTTAAGCCTTGCGGGTGTATTATAAAATAGATTCTGTATGATAAATGTAGTACCGTCAGGACATCCAACCTGTTCAATTTCCTTACTCTCACCTCCATCAATCCGGTATCTGTAACCCACATCTTCTCTCTTAACCTTAGTTATCATTTCAAGCTGTGAAACAGCCGCCACACTCGCAAGAGCTTCACCTCTGAATCCCAGAGTTGAAACACCTAAAAGATCCGTTGCACCTTTTATCTTGCTCGTTGCGTGAGGAGTAAAAGCAAGTTCTATATCATCCCTCTCAATGCCTGAACCATTATCAGTAATACGCATAAAAGACTTGCCACCATCCTTAATCTCAACCGTAACCATATTAGCACCGGCATCAATCGAATTTTCAACAAGCTCCTTAACAACAGCCATAGGTCTTTCAATAACCTCGCCCGCCGCTATCTTATTGATAGTATCCTGATCCAGTAATATAATAGACATATTTTACTCCTCCTCTCTTTTAAAATTACTTTTCATGTTTACATCTTTATTCTTGTGCTGTTTTTTGCACATAGTGTGAAATTTTTAATTTTCACACTACATCCGTTGCTTTAATTTCATCTGCATCTTATACAAAATATTCATGGCATCAATAGGTGTCGTTGTCGAAAGATCAAGATCATGAAGTTCAATTATTATGTCCTCTGTCTTTACATTTGAACTGCCCATGTCAAACATAGAAATCTGTCCCATCTGTTCTGACTCTATTTCTGACGATGTCTTTTTTCTGCCTCTCTTTTTATGAGTAGTCTGTTTTTCTATATCATAATTATAATCTTCAGGTTCGTACTCTACATCTATCTCTTTTGCCTTATTTGCAATATCGTTGTTACTTAATTTTTCAACCAGCTCTTTTGCCCTGTTAAGCACCGTCTCAGGAACACCTGCAAGTTTTGCAACCTGTATTCCATAACTCTTATCTGCACCGCCTTTTATTATCTTTCTGAGGAAAACAATATCGTCGCCCTGCTCTTTGACAGCAATACAGTAATTATTCACGCTGTCAAGCTTGCCCTCAAGTTCTGTAAGCTCGTGGTAATGCGTTGCAAAAAGCGTCTTTGCCCCGAGAAGTTTCGTGTTTGCTATGTACTCGACTACAGCCCACGCAATCGAAAGACCATCAAAAGTAGAAGTCCCCCTGCCTATCTCGTCAAGAATTATAAGGCTGTTTTTCGTTGCATTTCTGAGTATATTTGAAACCTCCGTCATCTCAACCATAAATGTACTCTGTCCGCTCGCAAGGTCATCTGATGCACCTACTCTTGTAAATATCCTGTCAACAATACCTATCTTTGCACTCTCCGCCGGAACGAATGAGCCAATCTGTGCCATAAGAACGATAAGTGCCGTCTGGCGCATATATGTAGATTTACCAGCCATATTAGGTCCCGTGATTATTGCAATGCGATGACTGTCATCATCAAGAAATGTATCATTTGAGATAAACATATCATTCTTTATCATCTTTTCAACAACAGGATGACGGCCATTCTTTATATCAATACATCCATCCTTACTCATGTCAGGTCTTACATAATTATTCTGCTCAGCCACAACAGCCATAGATGCAAACATATCTATCTGTGCGATTATCTTTGCCGCCTGCTGTATCCTGCCTATCTCGCTGTAAATAGCATCAAGTGTTTCATTAAATATATTGTATTCAAGCGTGAAAAGTTTCTCCTCGGCACCAAGAATCGTATCTTCAAGTTCCTTAAGTCTCGGTGTGATATATCTCTCACAATTTGACAAAGTCTGTTTAACCGTCCACTCAGGTGGAACAAGATTTTTATATGAATTTGTGACCTCAAAGAAATATCCAAATACTTTGTTATATTTAATCTTAAGATTTTTAATATCGGTTTTTTCTTTTTCCTCTTCCGTCAGGTCAGCTATCCACTGTTTGCCCTCAGTTTTTGCCTTCCTTAACCTGTCAACTTCCTCATTAAAACCATCCTTTATAATTCCGCCCTCCCTCACCGTTATAGGCGGTTCTTCAATAATTGACTCATCAATAAGTTTATAAATATCTGAAAGGTCATCAAGATTTACACCGTACTCTTTTAATTTTGACTGAGAAAATGAGGAAAGTACATATTTAATATGTGGAAGCATTGAGAGTGACTGTCTGAAAGCGATAAGATCTCTGGGATTAGCACTCTTATAACTTATCTTGCTTATAAGCCTTTCTATATCGTATATAGGACTCAAATACTCTCTTAACTCCTCTCTTGATATAGCATTATCATTAAACTCAGATATTATATCAAGCCGTGTATTTATCTCATCTATATCTATAAGCGGCTGTTCAATGGAGTTTCTTAAAAGTCTCGCACCCATAGCCGTCTTAGTCTTATCAAGAATCCAGAATAACGAACCTCTCTTTGATTTTTCACGCATCGTTTCACAAAGTTCAAGATTTCTTCTTGTCGAGCGGTCAAGAAGCATATAGTGATTTGTGATGTAAGGTTTTATGGATGTAATGTGATCCATCGAAGTCTTCTGTGTCTCCGTAAGATACTGCATAACAGCTCCGGCGGCAGTTATACCGATACTGTAATCGGCGAGACCAAGCCCGTCAAGTGATGATACACCGAAATGCTCCATAAGTGCCTGCTCACATTTGCTCTCATCAAAATGCCAGTTATCAACCGCCGATACGACAACATTCAATCTTATATGAAGTTCCTCAAGGTCAATTCCTGACACAAGAAATGAATCGTTGCATATAATTTCTGACGGAGCGGTCTTAAAAATCTCATCAAGCAGTTTATTTTCACTGTCAAACTCTGTCACATAATATTCACCCGTTGTAACATCAACATATGAAACACCATATGCATTTGTTGTATATACAATGCACATGAGATAATTATTCTTTGTCTCATCAAGCGACTGCGTATTTAGATTTGTTCCAGGGGTCGCAATCCTAACGACAGCACGTTTCACAAGACCTTTCGCCTGCTTTGGATCTTCAACCTGCTCACATATTGCCACCTTGTAACCACGGCTGACAAGTTTGTTAAGGTATGTATCTACAGCATGAAAAGGAACTCCGCACATAGGTGCTCTCTCTTCAAGACCGCAGCTTTTTCCGGTAAGGGTAAGTTCAAGTTCTTTTGAACATATCTTTGCATCATCAAAGAACATCTCATAAAAATCCCCTAAGCGATAAAAAAGAATACAATCTTTGTATTCCTCTTTGGTTTCCATATATTTTTGCATCATTGGTGTAAGTGGCATGACTGTATTCCTCTTTTTCTATATTTTCACATATACCCACATAACTTTTGATATGTTATGCAAATATCTTATATAATCTTTTGTTATTATATTGGTGTCAAAAAATATTCTGACCACTGCATCATAATATAAAAACAATAAATTTTCATATCAAAAAATGAATGAGTAACACTATAAGCCGAGTTCTGTATCAAAACAATCATCTATCTAGACCTGATGTTGCCACCAGGCTCAAGCAACCTACCCGAGACACGACGGGCAGCCGTATCATCTCTGTTCGGTCTTGCTTCGGATGGGGTTTACACAGCCGCTTCTGTTACCAGAAGTGCGGTGAGCTCTTACCTCGCCTTTTCACCCTTACCTGCTATAGCAGGCGGTTATTTTCTGTTGCACTTGCCTGGGAGTCACCTCCACCGGACGTTATCCGGCATCCTGCCCTATGAAGCCCGGACTTTCCTCACCTGCAGCCTTTCGGCATTTGCAGCCGCGATTGTCTGTGCTACTCATTACCGGAGTATTTTATCATGTCGAAAGAAAAAAGTAAAGTGCATGGAATGAGAATATTTTTTATTTGGTAACAGTTCAGCCAAAAAAAGATAAGTCAATAATACACAAGCTTGCTCGATGTATTATTGGCTTGTTTTTTTTGGCGGAATAGCCTTTCATTTATGAAATGAGGGCAAAGCCCTCGCGAGCACGCTCATTGTATTGTTAAGTACCTTTTTACATATGCACCTTCCTGTTTACTTTTTGCAAACCACACTCATTTAACTGTTTTCTCCATGCAAAAACTCCATTGCCGCCTTACTGACCAGTTCGACATACTCTCTGCTTCGTCCACGCTTCATAAGTATATCACCGACAAGTTCATCATAGGAAACAAATGCTACTTTGTCGACTTCTTCTTTCTGGATGTGACAGTCTGACAGTTCAAAATCTTTTTTAGCAAAAAAAATCTCTATTATCCGGCGTTCCTTTACAAACCGCCCTGCATAATATAAATCTTTTTCGTCTAATTTTATCCCGACTTCTTCCTCTGTCTCCCGTAATATGGCATCAACGCTGCTCTCGCCCGAAATCGCAGCTCCTCCGGTTATATCCCACTCACCGGGATGCGACTCTTTATTTTCCGAACGCTTCTGAATAAGAAATCTATTATCAGAAGCCAAAAGATAAATATGTACACATAACATATAATCTCCCTCTTTCGGGATGCCTCTTTTCATAGTGCGTCCTGTCCTGTTACCATATCTGTCATATATGTCCCATATCTCAGTCATATCTTCCTCCATAACCGTCTGCCGTTTATAATTGCGATTTTATCGGCAGACGACAACAATCATCCCTCTTGTTTCATGCGTTTTTCTGCCTCTGCCCTACTGTAAATACAGCCACAATAATTTTGACGGTAAAGGTCATATTTCTTTGAATATTCTATTGACTTTAAATATCCACCTTTCTTCTTAAAGTCTGATACGAGATAATTTATACCATATTCCTGTTCAAGTTTAAGACCTATCTCATTTAATTTTCCGGCATTCTTATGCGGACTGATAGACAATGTAGTAGTAAAATAGTCAAAGCCGTGCTTTTTTGCATATATGGCAGCTTCTCTCTGTCTTAATTCATAACACTTAAAACATCTGATGCCACCCTCAGGTACATCCTCAAGTCCTTTTGACATATCAAAAAAAGTCTGCGGATCATATTTTCCTTCCTCAAAACATATCTTATTTTTTACCGGAAGTTCACTTATCAGTCTTTTTTGTTCATTTACTCTCTTCTGATATTCTTCTAAAGGTGAGATATTAGGATTATAATAAAAAATAGTTATCTTAAAATATTCTGCAAGGTAACTAAGACAATAACTGCTGCAAGGTGCACAACAACTGTGCATAAGAAGTGTTGGCGTCTTATTATCTTTTTGCAATTTTTTTATTATCTTATCCAGTTCAAGCTGATAATTTATCTTATTCATTTTCTTTTTCATCAACTCCTCTTAAATCATCAAAACAGTTAGTGTCCCTCTATGGTACAAAGACCGATAATAATATGGTATTATGGATAACTGATTTCGTAAGTCCGATATTATCAAATACATATGATGGTATCACCGAAAACAAAAACATACAGATGACATATATTATCATAAAATCCACGAGAAATCCTGCAACCGCCCCGCCGACCTTATTTACAAATCCGATTACCGGAATATGGTCTATCAGCTTAAATATTTTTATAAGTCTTCTGAAAAAATACCTTACAACAAAAAATATAAGCATAAATATAACCGTATATGAAAACGCCTCGGTCACACTGAGTATGCCACCCTTTACAAACTGTATATCAGGGGACATATGCTGTGTTATAAGTTCAGCAATATAAGGGGATATCATCTTTGACAACATCCCCGAGAAAACATATGAGATGACTACAACTATAAGACTTGCCACTTTCATGACAAGTCCCTGATGCCAGCCACTCACAATAGATACCATAAATACAAATGCTAATACCACATCAATTATCGTTCCGATTTCCATTACATCAAAACATCTGCCATGTCATAAAGACCTGCAGCCTTTCCTTTGATAAATTTAGCTGCGGTAACAGAACCCTTTGCAAATACGGCTCTTGAATATGCCGTATGTGAGAATGTAACAACTTCATCTGTTCCCGCAAATATAACATCATGTTCTCCGACTATAGTACCGCCTCTTACAGCCGAGATACCGAGTTCTTTTTTGTCACGCTTCTGTCTTACTTTAGAACGGTCATATACATATTCATACTGTCCGCCCATCTCATCATTGATGGAGTCTGCAAGTGCAAGTGCCGTACCTGACGGTGCATCAAGTTTCTGGTTGTGATGCTTTTCAACTATCTCAACATCAAATCCCTCTGTTGCAAGTTTTTTTGCAGCTTCTTTTACAAGCTTTATTAAAAGATTTACACCAAGTGACATATTTGCTGATTTCAATACAGCTACTTTTTTACTTGCTTCTTTGAGATAATCAAGCTGTTCATCTGACAAACCTGTTGAGCATACAATAATAGGTACCTGCTTGTCCACTGCGTAATCCATTCTCTCCTCAAACCCGTTTGCAGATGAGAAATCAATGATTGCATCAGCTTTTACATCGCAGTCTTTTATATCAGTAAAGACGGGGTATGGATTTTCTCTGTTGTTTACTATGTCAATTCCGGCAACTATCTGTGCTTCGTCATCCTTTGCAACTATATCTGTTATCATCTGACCCATGCGGCCGTTACATCCTAACATTATTATGTTTGTCATTTTATCCTCCATTTTTTAAAAGGGCAGACCAAATGACCTGCCCGTTTTTATCATTATTTCCAATAATATCTTGCTTATACATATTTTTCACGGGTGTTTATGTTTTAATAAATAAACATATATCTGCCTTGAAAAATTATGCAACTACATTAAATCCTGCATCTTTTAATGCCTGTCTGAGGACTTCCTTATGAGCATCCTCCATTTCTGAAAGCGGCATACGAAGTGAGCCTACATTGAAACCAAGCATATTCATTGCTGCCTTTACAGGAATAGGATTTACCTCGCTGAAAAGTGCATGGATGACAGGAAGGAGTTTTATCTGAAGCTCCTGACTTCCCTTTACATCACCTGCCATAAGTTTTGCAACAATATCATGAGTTTCTTTTGGTGCAACATGAGAGAGAACTGAGATAACTCCTTTGCCTCCTAATGCCACGATTGGAACTATCTGGTCGTCATTACCTGAATATACATCGATTCTACCCTCTGATTCATAGATAATATTTGCAACCTGCGAAAGATCTCCTGATGCTTCTTTGACAGCAACAATATTCTCTACTTCCTTAGCAAGTGAAGCTATTGTTTTTGGCTGGATGTTCACACCTGTTCTACCCTGAATATTGTAGAGTATCATAGGAATATCAACACTGCCCGCAATAGCAGTAAAATGCTTTTTAAGACCATTCTGTGTCGCTTTATTATAATAAGGAGATACAACTAATATTCCGTCAGCACCAACTCTCTGTGCCTCTTTGGATAAATAAATCGCCGTGTCAGTGCAATTTGAGCCTGTACCTGCAATAACCGGTATGCGCTTCTTTGTCATCTCAACACATGCTTTTATTGTTTCAATATGTTCCTCGTGTGTCATGGTAGATGCTTCGCCTGTTGTTCCACAAACTATTATGGCGTCTGTTCCGTTTTCAATCTGATAATTAACGATGCGCTCCATCTCATCATAGTTTATAGAGCCATCTTCATGCATAGGTGTGATAAGTGCAACACCTGCACCGGTAAAAATAGACATAACTATCTCCTCCTCATCAATTATGTATATAATATTATATTCAAAATAGTTACACTTGTTGTGTACTTTTTAAATCAAATTTATTTCATGAAATTTATTTCATGTCATCTTTCTCAAGATCAAGTTTTGATATGATATTAACATACCCTCTAAGTTCCTCAGGCAGATTTCTTCCTGTAAGCACAAGTCTTGTATAATCATCACGGAGTTCTATCAGCTTTATTATATCCGAAACTTCTATAAGACCAATATCTAAAAGTCCTAAAACTTCATCGAGCACTAATACATCGCACTCACCCGTATCAATGACTTTCTTTGCAAAATTAAATCCATTGAGGATATTCTGCTTTTCCTCTTTTTGCTGTGATGGCAAAAGAAGATCATATGATTCCTCAGATTTTTCAAACCTGAACAGCTTTATGTCAGGTTCAAGTCTTTCAAGGAAATTAAACTCCTCTGCATCCTTTCCCTTAAGAAACTGAATGATTATAACTGATTGTCCGAGACTCGCCGCCCTGATGCACTGTCCTACGGCAGCAGAAGTCTTTCCCTTGCCCGGTCCGTAAAAAACCTGAACTATTCTTTTTCCCATTTTTCCCTCATTTCTTTCCGGATTCTTAATTTAATAATAAGAATGGCCAGATAACGACTTTACAAAATACCATCGTCAACTCTAGCCATTCTATCACATTTATTTTAAAAAATCTACCTTATTTTTTTAATTCCTTAGTCAGTAATGTATGTTATTATGTTTATTATGATTATACCTCTCTATCCTTAACCTCATTTTTCTTAGTTTCGTCAGAAACTTTTAAGCTGAACCTGTCACAGGGTTCATTGATAAATTTTCTTATAAATAAGATTGTCATTCCTCTGAGAGATACTCAAGTTTACTTACTGACACCTCATATGCAACCCTCTTTTCATAAACTTCCTCATCAATCTTTTTCTGATATTCCCTGCTTTGAATCCTGCCCCAGAGCTGAACATGTGCACCAACTTCAAACTGGTCTGCATATCTTGCATTTCTTCCCCAGCAGATACATGGAATATAATCTGATTTGCCATACGGTCTGTTTACTGCAAGCAATACATCTGCTATCTCTCTGCCAAGAGGTGTTTTTCTATATACCGGTTTCTTACATACATATCCGTCAAGGAATATGTGGTTAGGATTCTGTTCGCCCTCCGGAATTTCAACAAATGATACCTCTCTTGCAAAAACTGATAAAACAAGTCTGTTCTTAGTCTCCTCATGTCTGTTATAAGATCTGAACTGACCGCTTGCCTGTAAGATACATCCCTTATAATCGCCCTTAACATCCATAAGTCTGTCTGATACCATAACCGGAATAATATCACATGAATCGCTGAGTCTGCTTACCGCTATGTTCACTAAGAAAAAATTCTCACCATAGATTTCATGGCTGAAAGTAAAATCACTTACAACTTCTCCTGCAATAGTCACCTGGTTATTCGTAAACACTTTATCCAACATATTTTCTTTTCCTCCATTATTTTGCAGGTGTGTTATGACCCGCTTGTATTTTGTTTTAATAAATTATATGACATTTTATCTTTTTTAGAACAGTAAATTCCCCCTATCTCCCTATTTAAGTATATCATTTTTCGACATCTCTATTATAAAATACATCTTTTTTACAAAAATATCCATATATTTTTGATATTTTAAAAGATAATAACTATTTTACACTATATTATTCTCTTTTTGATTACATTTTTGTTAATTTTTATATCTTGTATATAACGACTTTTTTCGATATAATAAATATCTGTGAACTTTTTTGTATGAAATTTTAATAATGGAGGCAATATAATGAATATTAAACGCGAGGATATAAGAAACATTGCTATCATCGCCCATGTAGACCACGGTAAGACTACATTGGTAGATGAGCTGCTCAAACAGAGTGGTGTTTTCCGTTCTAATCAGGAAGTCGCTGAAAGAGTAATGGATTCAGGTGATATAGAAAGAGAACGCGGTATCACTATCTTATCTAAAAACACTGCTATCACATATAAAGATACTAAGATTAACATTATTGACACACCGGGACATGCTGATTTTGGTGGAGAAGTTGAGCGTGTACTTAAAATGGTAAACGGTGTTGTACTTGTAGTCGATGCCTTTGAAGGTGCTATGCCTCAGACCAAATTCGTTCTGAAAAAGGCTTTAGAACTTAATCTTCCGGTTATTGTCTGCATCAACAAAATAGACCGTCCGGAAGCACGCCCTGCCGAAGTTGTAGATGAGGTGCTTGAATTATTCATCGACCTTGATGCAAGCGAGGAACAGCTTGACTGCCCATTTATCTATGCTTCAGCAAAAGCAGGTATCGCATCTTACAGTATGGATGAAGAAGGAAAAGACATGGTTCCTCTTTTTGAGACTATTCTTGACTACATCCCTGCCCCTGAGGGTGATCCTGATGCCGGAACACAGGTGCTTATCAGCACTATTGACTACAATGAATATGTAGGTCGTATCGGTATCGGTAAAGTGGACAATGGAAAAGTCAGCGTAAACCAGGATGTTGTTATCGTGAATCATCATGATAAAGACAAGATGCAGCGTGTAAAGATAAGCAAACTTTATGAGTTTGACGGACTTAATAAAGTGGAAGTCAAAGAAGCAGGTATCGGTTCTATCGTTGCCATCTCAGGTATTGCAGATATTCATATTGGAGATACCCTCTGCTCTCCTGAAAATCCCGTAGCAATCCCATTCCAGAAGATTTCTGAGCCAACAATAGCAATGCATTTCATAGTAAATGACAGCCCGCTTGCCGGCCAGGAGGGAAAATTTGTCACTTCAAGACATCTTCGTGACAGACTTTTCAGCGAATTAAACCATGATGTAAGTTTAAGAGTTGAAGAAACTGAAAATACTGACAGTTTTAAGGTTTCAGGCCGTGGTGAGCTCCATCTTTCAGTACTCATCGAAAATATGCGCCGTGAGGGTTATGAATTTGCCGTAAGTAAGGCAGAAGTTCTCTATAAGACAGACGAACGCGGCAAAAAGTTAGAGCCTATGGAGCGTGCTTATATTGATGTTCCTGACGATTTCTCAGGAAATGTTATCCAGAAGCTCAGCAACCGTAAGGGTGAACTTCAGGGAATGTCATCTATCGGCGGCGGATTTACAAGACTTGAGTTCCTTATCCCATCACGAGGACTTATCGGTTACCGTGGTGAGTTTATGACAGACACTAAAGGAAATGGTATTCTCAACACAATGTTTGAAGAATACGGTCCATATAAGGGAGATATTGCATATCGAAAGCAGGGCTCTCTTATTGCATTTGAGTCCGGTGAGACTGTTGCTTACGGATTGTTCAGTGCCCAGGAGCGTGGTACTCTCTTTGTAGGACCTGGTGAAAAAGTTTATGCCGGTATGGTTATCGGTCAGAACGGAAAGGCAGAAGACATTGAATTGAATGTATGCAAGACAAAACATCTTACAAATACACGTTCTTCTTCAGCAGATGATGCACTCAAGCTCATTCCTCCAAAGAAGTTAAGTCTTGAGGAAGCACTTGAATTTATTGATACAGATGAATTACTTGAGATTACTCCTGAAAATCTTCGTATCCGTAAGAAAATACTTGATTCAACACTTAGATTCCGTTCTAAGAAAAATGCAAAATAGTAAGTGCATCAAATTTAAAATGAGTACATTTGTACTCGTTATCCCATAAATTTCATATATTTCATAACAAAACAAGCCGGAAATCAAATTTAATGATTTCCGGCTTATTTTCATTAACCTTATTTTATATTGTACTTATTTAGTTCTCTTCATCTGCTCCACTATCATTATCGTCATCACCGGTATCCGTACTCTCCTGTGTCGGCTGCGGTGTCGGCTTGCTTGTTGCCTTAGGCTTGCCTGTTGCACTGACTTTATTTTCTTCATCATTTTTGTTATCAGAAGATTTCTTTTTTATCCGCACTTTAACCTTCGGCTGGCTGATTATTTCACATTCATCTCCCACATCACACTGAAGTCTTATCGAATATGTTCCGTCATCAAGTCCACGGCAGTTTATATATGGATTTACAGTCTTAGTATTAAGTTTTTTAAGTTCTGAAGCAGTTCCCGCAACCATTATATATATATTAGACAAGTCTGATTCCGGTATAGCTTCGTATCCGTCTTCCAGCCCTCCGAATGTTATGTCACTCAATGCAATCTGTATTTTTTTCTTAAACAGTTGTTCTATGACTATCTTGATAGATACTGTTGAATACTCATCAAGCACTGTAACATTTTCAGGCAGATAATCGCTTACCATAATATCCTGTTCGAGTTTTCTTGAATCGCTGTTCATACCTGATATTTCAACCGGAATCAGAATCGCACTTATATTAGAAAGCACTCTTGGGCGTCCTGCTATCTCAACTTCCTTAGGCAGACAGTTCGTCTCGATATAACGATAACCCTCTGCCGGCTTTCCGATTATCTTCACTTTCACAGGAACTTTCTTTATCTCTAATACACTTGCACTGACCTTTACGGTATCATAGCTGAAAGTCAGCGTACTTGATGTAATCTTGTTTCCATCTGAGTCATATGCCGCCGGTGTAAGCCGTTTCGTAAAATCATCAGATACATTGCTTACATTAAGATAAACATTAACTGTTTTTATCTGATTTATTGCTGATTCTCCTCCGGATACTTCTATCATATTTGGCTTTGCAATACACTCGCCTATACTATATCCTTTCTGTGGATTTCCTTCCGTAATAACATTGATCTTAACCTGTTTGCTCGCTCTGTCCTCCAGCGATACTTTAAGAACCTGATCACACTCTAAAGTCACCTCTGACGAAACATTCACCATAAGCGATGGTTTTATCGCAACTGCATTTACTGCGGAAAGATCAGAAAGATCCGCCGTAGCTTTTATATCAGATGCCTCTAATTTATCTACAACACTTTTTTTGCCTCGTACTTTGACATTTGCTGTATTGCCGTCGATTACTTCATATACCTTGTTTACCGATTGAAGTGCACTTTCGTTTATTGTCTCTACATTTACACTGAATGTTCTCGTCTTATACGGATCATCAATATTTATGATTATCATCCATATGATCATTGCCAGCAAAACAGAAACAATTTTTATGCCAAGATTTTTCAAATAAATACTCTTTGTTTCTTCTTTCATAATCAACCCCCGATTTAGTTTTGCTTTGATTTCTTTGAATGAAAATTAATTCTGAATCGTTTCTTTGTCTCAGATGTATTACCTTGCAATTCATCTATCTGCTTTCTGAGAAGATCACCATCTACATTTCTTAAAAGCTTTCCGCCTATGGCAACAGAAATCTTACCTGTTTCCTCCGAAACGATTATAGTAAGGCTGTCACTTACCTCACTAATGCCAACTCCTGCTCTGTGTCTTGTACCGAGTTCTTTAGACAACCCAAGATTGTCCGATAAAGGCAGATAACAGGTTGCCGCCACTATCCTGTCACCCCTTATTATAACGGCACCATCATGAAGCGGTGTGTTATGTTCAAATATATTTATAAGGAGCTGGGAACTTATTGCCGAATCCAGATTTATACCTGTTCTTTCATATTCAGAAAGTACAATATCCTTTTCAAGTATTATAAGTGCACCAGTCTTTACATTAGCCATCTCTACCGTGGCACGAATAATCTCATTTATGGACTTGTCCGAAAATCTTTTGTTCTTGTCTTTCTGCTCGTCAAAAGGAACGATAGAACGAACGATATTTTTCTTTCCAAGTTCTTCAAGTGCTTTTCTGAGTTCAGGCTGAAACACGATAAGCAATGCTGTGATTCCTATGGCAAGTGTTTTATTAAATATCCATAAAATCACACTCATATCCAAAAGATATGCAATGATATAGCATAAAAATAATATCAATATACCTTTTACAAGTGCCCATGCCCTGGTTTTTTTAACCCATAAACTCACATGGTATATAGTAAACGCTATTATCAATATTTCTAAAATGTCAGTCAAGCCAACTTTTGGAAAAGATAATACATAAAAATACTCTTTAAGTAATGAAAATACAGCCTCCATTGTTCCTCCATGTCATTTTAATCGCTTTTTATGATATATATTTTATATCTATTTCTCTTTTTTTTCAATATTATTTATATATTCATCATCAAGTGATACCGTAAAATCAAAATTATGGTCAAAATCTTCACCTGCTGAATCATTATGTTCTTCATTTTCTTTATTTGCTTCCGTAATATCCTGAGCATCGTCATGATGTCTTATAAAATTATGAGCATTGTATCTTTTGACATTTTTATCAGCTTTAGTAATATTATTTTTGGGAACTGCCCTCACATAATAATAATACTCATCATCTTCAAACTGTAGATTTTCCACGCCTGCATAATTTAACGAAAGCCTGAAAAGCTGCACCAGCCATACAAATGCAACAGACAATATCATTGTTATAAAAAATCTGAAAACATTAATATTTATATCCATAAAAAAGTTCATAAACAAAAGCAATATTGTATTTAAAAAACCTCCGCTTATGATTGCTATTTCAAAAGAATAGTCTATTTTTGAATTTCTAATAAAATAAACAAATATTGTAACTATTGAAAAAACAATTAGTGTTATATAAAGTTCTTTATCATTAAATGTCTGTTTCAGCACAAGGTGGTAAAGATTGATGCTGTCTTCGGTGGAGGTACTTACAACTGATATAACATTCTGTAAATAATGATAGACTATCACACCTATCGACTCAGGGATTATTGCTATCGGATCTGCAGTAATACCAAGCAGTATCGGAAGTATGTATGGTGTCCCAAATGAAGAAAGTACCGGCATTGACAAAATAACATATCCGTCCTTTGGTATAAATCTTACATACACAAAATACAGGATTGCAAAAAATATAGCTGTGACAAATGCAAGATAATGTGAAACATATAGTATATGCAATGTTATAAAAACTGCTTCAAAAAACAACAATATCTGTACAGGAAACACCACTGAAACAGCTGCAAAAACGAGTTCCGTGTATGTATGGTCAAGATACGGATTAAATCCAATTACACGGTTTGTCGCAAAAAATGTAATAAATGCTGCTAAAAACCGCAATATTACATTTAATACGGCAGCATATTTCTGATAAAATTTTTGAATATAATCCCTAATTTCCAGCAGTATTGACATCCTCTGTCTCCTTCCCGTCCTCAGCATAAATTTTTTTTAATTTTAGTACATTGTCATAATATTCTTCCAATATCCTGTGCTCATTTTCATATTTTTCCAGGTAATGTATCCTTGATATCAGCACGCATAGAAAAAATAACAGTGCATATGAAAACAGCATAACCATTCCAACTGTCAGATAATCAATCACAACAAAATTCAGCAGTATATAATTTATATTATAAAATATTATGAGAAAAAACAACAACAAATATGCTATAGTATAACTCCATAATACAGCAAGTACATGACTGCGGACATAATCCTTTTTAAAGAACTGCATATTTTCCGTAATCTCACTGCCATATTTTTTTTCCTCTCTTGCCATTGCCGTCATTATTCTTACTTTGTCTTCATTTACCATTTTTAATACCTTTCAATTTTATTTTGAATATATTATATCAATATTTTTTCCGGACATCTCACTTTTAATACTTATCAAAAGTACCACAACTATTTAAGGCGTTCTCTTGTCTTTTCCTCAAGCCATATTTTCTCATCCTCACTTAAAAACGGTGATATTTTTTCATATACGGCTTTGTGATACCTGTTTAACCTGCAAACATCACTTTCAGTCATATATCTTACATCAATAGCATCCCAGTCAAACGGGACAAATGTAAGATTTTCAAATCTCATAAACTGTCCATAAGGTGTTTTCTTATCTTTAAGGCACAAAATAAGATTTTCATGACGGATTCCAAATCTTCCCTCCTGGTAAAAGCCGGGCTCATTTGAAGTTATCATACCCTCTTCAAATACTGCATATGGCAGTTTTTTATTTCTCATCTGCCAGCTTATTCCGTTTGGTCCCTCATGAACATTTAAAATATATCCGACACCATGTCCTGTTCCATGATTAAAATCCATTCCATGCTGCCACAAAGGCTCTCTCGCTATGGCATCAAGCTGTGTTCCCGTCATTCCATATGGAAATCTTGCTGCTGCCAATCTCAAATGAGCAGTCAACACAACAGTATAAGCTTTCTTTTCTTCCTCTGTTAGCTTTCCCAGAGGAAATGTCCTCGTTATATCGGTAGTTCCCTCTATGTAATGTCCACCTGTATCCGAGAGTAGAAAACTTCTTGGTTCGAGAACCGCATTTGACTTTTCTGTTGCAGAATAGTGAACAATCGCACCGTGCTCGGCAAATGCCATGATAGGCTTAAAAGAAGCTCCCAGATAACCGTCCTGCTCACACCTAAACTGTTCAAGTTTCTCAGCAGCACTTATCTCAGTAATTTTTTCTTTTCCGACATTTTTTTGCAGCCAGTACATGAATTTTGTAACCGCAGCTCCGTCTTTTATATGGGCTGCTTTCTCATTTTCATATTCGCACTTTGTCTTTACTGCTTTCATTAAAATAATAGGACTTTTTTTATTTAACACGAAAGCATCTGCCGGTATGCACATTTTTGTGCAATAATTTGAGTTAGCATAATCAAGTTGTATTTTACTGTTTTTATCAATTTTTTTCAACTCATCATAAAATATGTCGTAATCTCTTACTTCTACATTGAGTTCTTTAAGATAACTCAAAATTCCATCATCAAAAATCTCATTGGCAGCATATAAGACCGCTCTATCCCTAAATATCATCATATACGAAAGAAATACGGGATTACAAAGCACATCATTTCCTCTAAGATTTAAAAGCCATGCTATCTGATCGAGTGCTGATACAATCAAAGTATCAATACCATTCTCACTCATCTTTGCACGCACATTTATAAACTTTTGAGAGGAATGTAAACCGGTATATTTTTCATCGAGCTTCCAGACCTTTTCTTTAGAAAGCATTGGTCTGTCCTTCCAAAGCTCACCAACAAGATCAATATCATACTTAAATGTTATATTCTTAGAAGACACCTTGTTATATATTTTCTCGGCAAATGCTGTAGTTAATGTTCTGCCATCAAAACCAATCCTGTCACTATCTGAAAGTTTATCATAAAGATATTCCTCAATCGCAGGTACACCCGTCTGAAACATCTTCATAAGCTTTATCGTACTTCCTGAAAGTTCATCCTCCGCCTGCAAAAAATATCTGCCGTCAGTCCACAATGCAGCTTCATCATAAAGTATGACTAAAGTTCCCGCCGAACCTGTAAAACCTGACATATATTCTCTTTCCTTAAAATAATCACCGGCATACTCTGAGCCGTGATAATCTTCCGTGCAAATAATATATGCCTGCACATTATTTGCTTTCATTTTATTTCTAAGATTTTCAAGTTTTTCTACTACGGTTTTCATTTTACAAATTCCTTTCAAGCTTATACCTATTAGGCGTTTGCGAAACTATCATAAAACTTGATTAAATTGTGCAGATATAACAAATAGTGTTAGTCGGCATTTTTGTCGTCGTCAGCACTTAATCAGCGTTTTTTGCTGATTTATGTCCTGCTACGAACGACAACATAGCGAGAGCGTGCCGACGATATTATTTGTTATATCAGTACAATTAACACAACATATAATTAGTTTCGCTTATACCTATTATACCTATATTCACATCTTGAGATGTTTTAATATCATTTTCTTTAACTGTTCCTGTCTAACAGGCTTAAATATCCAGTCGTCCATTCCTGCAGCAATATATTCATTTTCAACTCCCTGAATGGCATTGGCCGTCAATGCGATTATTCTTACATTTTTTCCATCTCCACCGGGAAGTTTTCTTATTCGTTTTGTCGTTTCCACTCCATCCATCTCCGGCATCATATGATCCATAAAGATAATATCATATTTTCTTCCATACTTATACGCTTTTAGTATCGCTTCTCCACTCATAAATGTTTCTATCTTGACTTTAAAATCCTTTAACAATGCGGCTTCTATCCTGAGATTTACTTTATTATCATCAACAAGTGCAATATGCACATTGCTGAGATCAAATTCGCCATCCGTATTCCTTGTCTCTTTAAAAACAATATCATACATCTGCTCGAAAATACACTCTCTGACTTTAAGTATATCAACCGGTTTAACTAAAACATTCCTTTCTTTATACACCGATTTATCTTTGACATAATCGGCTATTGCGATAGTCCTGAACGGAAGCTTCAAAGCATCTATTTTTTTCTTTATATTGTATGAATAAAGCAATATCGTTTTCATGCTATTTGGATTTTTAACTGATATTTTTTCAAGCTGGCTTATCTTATGTACCAGTATTACTGATATTCCAAGCTGTGAAAATATTTTGCTGATATGCCATTTCAGTTCATACTCATCAGTATAAAGATATACTTTATAATCAACAGCCTCACTGACATTAGGCAGCTTTTCAAGTTCGATGTATTTTTGCATAATATTTATTTCAAAACTGCTTCCAAATCCATACTCACTTGAAACTGATATATCACCGTCTAAGAGTTTTGCAAGTCTCTTCGACAGTGCAAGTCCGATGCCTGTTCCCTGTGCTTTTCTGTCTACTCCGTCATCAACCTGACTAAAACTTTTGAATAGTTTTTTCATATCAGCAGGCTTTATTCCGATTCCGGTATCTTTTACCTTAAATGTTATCTTTATGTTTTTTTCGGTAAATGTATTGAAGGATATATCTAATATTATTTTTCCTTTTTCAGTAAACTTAGATGCATTACTGAGGATATTCTTTAATATAGCATATACTTTTTCATAATCTCCATACAGTTTCTTTGGAATATTAGCACCTATATT
This sequence comes from Clostridium sp. AF34-13, assembly GCF_003477845.1. Lineage (NCBI taxonomy): Bacteria > Bacillati > Bacillota > Clostridia > Eubacteriales > Clostridiaceae > Clostridium > Clostridium sp. AF34-13. The sequence continues at coordinate 46,005 of NZ_QUEB01000004.1, read as the reverse complement.
AACCTCAAAATCAATATCCCTGCCTGCAAGCTGTTCCTCCATATAGTCTTCTGCATTACACAGCAGCGTCACAAATTGGTATTCAGATTCATTTATACCAATTTTTCCCGAATCTATCTTAGAATAATTTAAAAGATCATCAACAATTGAAATAAGTTTTTCGCTGGCAGATCTTATTGTTTTCACCGAATCATCCTGTGTGCTATTAAGGTTATCCTTTTCAAGAAGCTCCGTCATGCCGTAAATCGCATTTAGCGGAGTCCTGAGTTCATGCGATATATTTGCAAGAAATGATGATTTTGCTGCATTTGCAGCTTCGGCAGCTTTTCGTGCCACCTTTTCTTTTTCATTTGCATCACGCATCATTTTAGGATGTACCAGCGTAAGCTGTATGATAAATGCACTTATCGCCATAGCCGCATCAAGTAAAACATATCCTCCTACAAACATCTGTATATACAAAAATGCAATGCAGACGATTAAAAAAAACGATGAAATAAACTGATAGTAAAATCCGAGATGTTTTCCCTTAAACCATATTATAAATGAGGCACTTAAAAGATAAAAAACTGACACTGCCACAACACCAGGCATAAGTATCCCCCTGTGATAGCCATGCTCTGCCGAATATATATATACCCATTTTGTAAAAGGTGAGACCACTAACAAAAGCTGTACTAATACTGCTGGCATAAGCCATATATATTCTTTTTCAGGCATTTTTTTATATTTGCCTGTTATTGTTATGACAAACATACAATAAATTGGTGCAACAAAATGAGTTGCAGCAAAATTTACCCACATAAAGATATAGTTCAACCATACATTTTCTTTAAAATATATGGATACTACCATTCCACTCAAAGCATCTGCAATACTGCTTATAAATCCAAACAAAAGAAATAATCTAAACAGTCTTACCTCAAGATTGCGTGCCTGTGGGATAAAATAATTATATACAAGAAGAATAACTAATACAACGGCAGCCGCTATATCATATTCATATTTAAATGTCATATATATCCTCCAATTCTCAAAACCCAAAAATCACAAAAATTTCTTTTCAAATGTGTCAACAGATAATGGTTTTGAAAAATAAAATCCCTGAAACATCTCACATCCATGTCCGATAATGAGATTTGCTTCTTCCTCTTTCTCAACACCCTCCACCAGCAGACCTTTGCCAATTTTTTCAGTCAATAAAACTGTAGCGTCAAGTACCGCAAGTTTTTTTTCATCATTTATATTATCATTAAAAAGTCTTATATCAAATTTAATATTATCTATAAGGTTGCTGTTTAACATATTTAGTGAAGAATAACCACCTCCAAAATCATCTACTTCTATTTTAAATCCAAATTTTCTTAGTGCAGACAATACATTTAGTTTTGTTTTTGTTTCAGTCATAAGAACATTTTCAGTTATCTCCAGTCTAAGTCTTGACGGATCAACTTCATACTTATTGACTAAACCGGTAAGAATTTTATACACATCAAGATAAAAGAAATCTTTTGCCGAAATATTTATCGACAGATACAGATTTTCTTTTCCCATATCTTTCCATCTTTTTAACTGGATTATCGCCTGTTCCCATACCCAGCCGTCCAGCTGGTATATAAGCCCCTTCTTTTCAAATATACTGATAAAACGCCCTGGCATTATCAAGCCTTTTTTAGGATGTTCCCATCTTACAAGCACTTCTGCTCCATGAATTCTGCCGGATTTTGATACTCTTGGCTGAAGATTAATCTTAAACTGTCTTTCATTAAGAGCAGTATCAAAATCCTTTATGAGCTCCTTCTCAAAACTTATCTCGTCCATCATATCATTATCAAAATATGCAACATTACATTCACTATTTTCCTCGACATTTTCAATAGCAATATAAGCCTTATCACACATTTCAGAAACCGGCTCATCAACATCATTCACCTCATATATTCCTATATTTATGCATACTCCAAACAGCTTGTTATGATAATGTCTGCTAATCTTTGCATTTTTCTGCACGAAACTATCTATATCAAACAGTTCTTTAGGAACACACATTGCAAACTTATCCCCTATAAGCCTGCCGTAGACATATTCTGTTCCCGCTTTTTCTTTTAATATTTCAGCCTGCTGTTTTAATACTTCATCTCCCATCTCAATTCCAAAAAGATCATTTATCATCTGTATATTATTTATTTTGGTACAAATGATAAGACGCCTTATGTCAGGATTCATATGTATCACTTCATTTACTCTGTCATAAAACTTCTCACGCGTATATATACCTGTTAGGTTGTCATGAGTAGCCCTGTAAACTGCACTTTTGTACTTTTCAATCTCATTTGTTCTGTCACTCATACAGAAGTAGTATCCGATAAGCATATTCTTATCATCATATATTTTTTTAAATTCAGCCTTTATATATATTTCTTCATCTTTATATATATGTCCCTCTGTCCATACAGACGCTTCCTCCCCATCCATATGTCTTCTTTCAAGCCATATAGGCAGATATTTTTCAAAAATTCTTATATCATCCTGCACTTCAAACAGATCTCTTGCAAGTTGATTTGCGTATATACATTTTCCCTGAAAATCAAAGCAGATTATACCACTGTTCATATCATCCACAACAAGAGAAAGTGTTTTTTCAACAAGACCCTCCGGCATAAAATTAAGTGCATAATAACTTATTAAAAACGCTTCAAGAACATATAACGGAATTGAGATATCTACTGCTATTGCGGAATATATGTACATTGCATTTAAAACAATAACAAACGCAAGCGTAAATAAAACAACTCCATATTTTTTTCTGTAAAACTGTGGCACTTCCCTCATTTTTTTTATCAACAATAAAATAACAAATGCTATAAGCAAATATGAAAAGGCTAAATGCAAATAGAATAATGGTTTGAAATTGCATAAATAATTAAAGCCTGTCTTTCCATAACATATCCGACCTATTGAGAATGCCGTCTTAAATTTCACATTTAAAAGCAGATTTATGTCATCAAGCATTGCAATAAAATACATAATCCATTTTATCTTTTTATGCGAATATGTAAAGTCCGTATATATCTTTAAAAATCTCAAAAAGAAAAGCATCAGCCAGTCAATTGAACCACAATATAAAGCAGCAAATAGATAGCCTGCATTTTTATTGTATGCATTTAAGAAAAGTACATAACCACAAACTGTCACAACTGAAGTCTTAAGTAATTTTCCTATTGAGTTTGAAATATCTGTATTTATGTATTTACATCTGTAAATGCATGATAACAATCCGATAAGAATCAGAATCCAGATAATAAATAATACAATTATCATATCTTCCTCCAAATATATTCTCCATAATGATGCCATAACTTGTTACTTTACTGCATATGTATTATATTATAACTCTTTTTGAATGAAAATTGTATTGTTTTTTTTTATAAAAACCAGCGTTTTGCTCCCCAAGAATTGCTTTGCAATTCTCGTATGTAAAAAAGACAGGGCTTTTTATGCCCTGTCTTTTTATCTTTTAATATTTTTATATTAGAAAAGATCAACCTTACCTGCATATCTGTCATTGATAACATAATATGCCGCTCTGTCCTCAGGTTTTAAGTAAAGTTTCAACGACTTGATATTGCCTGCTCTGTGTCCCTCTGATACATACTGTTCTTTGATTCTTTCTATAATAGCATTCTGGTCTGCTTCTTCTCCACAATACTGTAAATAAACTTCAGGAGCAAGCTGCTCTTTTGGCTTATTTTTGCTTCCCGGCTTTCTTCCTCTCTTTTTTGGTGCATCAGCTTTTTTGTTTGTCTCAGTCTTTGAAGCTGTCTGCTTTAATCCGGTTGTCTTTTTCTCTGTAGCTGTAGTTGCTTTCTTTACTGTAGCATCTGCTGCTTTTGTTTCTGTCTGCACTTTCTTATCTTCAACAATTTTTGCATCAGCAGTTTTCTTTTCATTAACATCTTCTGCCTGCTTTTTAACATCAGCTTTTGTTGCCTCTTTATCAGTAGAAACATTAGTTTCCTGTAAAGTATTCTGAGTCTTTGGTGATTCTTTTTTACTTCCTGCAACAGTGTTTTTTCTTCTTCTTCCTGCCATGATACCCTCCAAAAAATATTATTAATTATGTACGATAGTCATATATTTATGTGTTTTTAACACACTTTATATATACACTAAATATATTAAGTATATTACCTATTAAATAAAAATGCAATAGTTTTTGTTATTTTAATTTTTTTCTCTGTTTACAAACCATATTCCAAGTGCAACTAAAATTATTGAAATAATATATCTGAAATAAAACCTTTCACCCGTTAAAATGCAGGATGTAAGTGTTCCAAACACTGGAATAAGTGCATTAAATATTGCAATCTGCCCCACCGGATTACATGATAATAATTGGTTATATAACACAAAACCGACAACGGAAATTGCCACAAGACAAAACATAACAACTATTCCTTTCAAGGTTACTTTTGTCAATGTACCTCCCAAAAACAGACCACCTGCAAGTAACAGAACACCTCCAATAGTCAGTCCATATCCTGTTGCCTTAACCGCATTTATATTTCTTACCGTTGTTATTATCCTCACGATAACTCCGCCAAAGGCGGCACATAATGTACTTATAACAAGAAATCCTTCACCCTGAAAGGAAACTTTACTTATAATATCAGTACTGAAATTCGCAATGATTATACCTGCAAATCCAAACAGACAACCTAAGATTTTATTTGAAGTAAGCCTTTCTTTAAAAAATAATACCGCAAGAAATATAAGCCAGAAAGTACCAAGAGAATCTATTATTGATGCCTTGCTTCCGCTGCAATTAGAAAGTCCCATATAAAAACAAAAATAATGAAAACCGGTATTTACAAATCCAAATAAAAACAGCCAGGAAAAATCCTTTAAAGATTTTATTTTAATATTTTTTTCTCTTTTATATGTAATTATAAGCGTTATGATTCCGGCAAGAAAGAATCTTATTCCTGCAAAAAGCATCTTACCTGCCGTGTCATCATTTGATATGGCATATTCTTTCATTCCCAGTTTAATAAACGGAAATGCACATCCCCATGAAAACATTGCAATTATTGCAAATAATATCACTGTTTTTCTCTTTGTAAAAAGACTTTTTTTCATTGTTCTTTCTGTGTCATTTTTATCTGTTAATATCATATCACTCCTCATTTCTGCACATATTTTTTGTGCATAATGTGAAATTAAAAATATTTACACTATTAACTCATCATTTTATTTTTTTGCCGGATTTACATGTACCATTATATGTTTTACTTTTGGAAATTCTTGTTCTATTGCATTATGAACACGCTCTGCAACAGCGTGTGTTTCATCTAATGTCTTATTTCCGTCTGCAGCAATCTCCATATCGACATATATTTTATTTCCAAAAACTCTTGTTCTTAAAAGATCTATATTTTCAACTCCCGGGATATTCATCGCACACGCCTTTATTTTCTCCATTGTCTCATCATCACATGATTTATCGACCATTTTATTTACTGCATCCATAAATATGTCATATGCAGCTTTCTCAATGAAAATACATATAACAACAGATGCCAAAGGCTCCATTATCCCAAATCCAAGCCTTGCACCGATAATACCTATAAGAGCACCGATTGAAGAAAGTGAATCTGACCTGTGATGCCATGCATCAGCCATAAGTGCACTAGAATCTATCTGTTTTGCATAATATCTTGTGTACCAGAACATAAGCTCTTTTACCACTATTGATACAACTGCCGCTACAAGTGCCAAAATTCCCGGCATTTCAACATTATAATCCCCCGCCATAATTTTTACAACTGCACCATATCCGATGCCTATGCCTGTAGCTGCAAGTACCGTGGCAAGAATTATCGCTGCTACACATTCAAGTCTCTCATGTCCGTACGGATGATCGTTATCAGAGTCTTTTCCTGATATTTTTACTCCTATCATAACTATTATCGTGCTGAAAACATCAGATGCAGAATGAACGGCATCACTTATCATAGCTCCTGAATTTGCAAAGATTCCCGCAAATAGTTTTCCCGCTGATAATAATAAATTCCATATAACACTCACGATTGATACCTTCATCGCCGTCTTTTCATAATTATCTGCATTCGTCATAATAATTCCTCCTTTTTAACTGAATGTACTCTCGGTATCTTCTCAAAACGAGTCATTTCGAGAGCACACCCCTATTATTGACTTTTTAAGCTGCACCCGAAAGAATTGCTTCGCAATTCCCGTTGGCACCACACTACTTTACGAGCATTTTTCTATACAATAAAAAAGTGAAAATCCATACTGTCCCGGATTTTCACTTTAAAAAATTGAGTAAAAAAGACCACGGGTCAGTATAAGTAACTACTGTCCCGTGGATATGATAATTTCTATCACCAATCATTTGACGATATATGATAAATCTCATATTGTATATAAATACATAAAAAACATAATAATCCACTGTCACTAATGTGACCCGGCTCCTATCGGCCTGTTCAGTTTGTACTGTAGTAAATATATGCAGTGCAAAGAGTTTTTAATAGTTTATTTTAAATATATTACATCAGTTTATCTGAAATTGCAAGTATTTTTTTCTTGCCCGACTATACATCATAAGTATAGTATTCATATCCATTCCTTTTGCCACAAGACAAATAAAATGTTCTCTTGCGGCCTCATAATAATTAAATAAAATTAATTTTTCCGTAAGATTATCATAAACTTTCCAATAACCTGTATATAATTCATTTTTTCCATTGTTAATTATAAATCCTTCTACATCCTCGACCGGATAGCCTAGTAATATCCCCATCTCATGTGGAAAATCCTCCTGAGTAGTCTGATACATAGAAAATCGTATTGCAAATTCCGGCAGCAGTTCATCAATATAAACGCTGTCATAACCAAGTTTTCTTACAAACTGCCTGTTTTCTTTTTGGAAAAGATATTGTTGAAGTTCATTTTTTCTGTATAAAAGTATGTTTGCCTTAGCCGCATCCTCATACAGAAAATATGCAGATATATCCGTCTCATCTATAATGTTATAAACTTCATCTACCTTATTTTTATCAATTATAAAAAGATTGGAAACCTTTATCCCTGTTATTACAGGAGCACATTGTAACGCAAGCTGCAATTCTACATCTTTCTTATCCATATTTTTCAATAAACAGAGTACATTTGTCTTCATATAACCTCCTGCAAATGTTATCAGTAATTGTCCAACTGATTAACATTATAAAACTTTAGTTAGATACTTCTAACTTACATTCTAATGCTACACTAAATAGCATTTGCAGTCAATAAGGTTATTGATACAATATATCATTACTATTATATGGCAACAAATATATTTATCACTCCGATAACAGCACCGATAAGTGCTCCAAGATTTACTATAGTCTGAAGTTCATTTTTCATCACCTGCATAACAAGGTCTTCAAGTTCGCTTACCTCCATATCGTTTATCTTGTCCTCGACTATTTTCTGTATGTCTATATATTCAGAAATTATATCTCCGCCTTTTGAGATAACTGTATCAAATATCTTTTCAAATACTGATTCTAATATATCAGTATCAAGTCCGAGTTCAGAAAGATTTTCATTTATAGGATTTTCCATAAATGATATGACCTCGGCATCAACCAACGGATGTATAAATTCCTCACCATGATTTTTTATATACTCAGCTAACGCATTTCCGATAGGTGCCGACATTGTGGATATTGTCGACTCATTTAAAAACATTTCCATCATTGTGCCTTTTACTTTTTCGGCAAGCGTTTTTCCTGCTATCTGTGACACTAATACATTTAAATCAACTTTTTCAAAGGCATTTATTATCTTTGAAGTTATAACATCACTCACTCTATCTTTGAGCCTGTCATAATCGCTCTTATATTCTGCTTCCTCTATTATATTTTCATAATCTTCAGTTTCATATTCTGTATTTTTTGACACTTCATTTTTATTTTCAGCAACATTTTCGTTTTCTTTTTTAAGGCTGTACTCTGTAATATAATCTTTTAATGAACTATCGTTGTCAAAAACCGTTTCTTTTATCTTCTCAAATAGATGCTCTTTCAAATCTGACTCTGTTATAGCTGCCACTATATCATCATTTGTAAATAGATTTTGTCCAACTGCTTTTCCAACGGCTGATGCTATCCTCGGCTGATTTTTCGGAATGACTCCCGGTGTAAAAGGCAGTTTCTTTCCAAATACAAATACAGGTTTTCTGGGTCTGAAAAGCATTTTTATTGCAATATAGTTTGTGCAATATCCTATTAATGCTCCGACAAGTATCGGTATTATGATTTTTAAGTATTCCATGATTTTCCTCCATTTCCATGCAGTTTACTGCACATATCAGTTTTGTATCAGGCACAAAACTCTGATGTAATTTCTATAAGTAAAGTGTTCAGAACCACTTTGACTTCACTCTCAAATACAAAGAAAAGCCAGAGTTTTAGCACCCTGGCTTTTGATTTTTTATCCCTTTTCAGGCTATTAAATTGTTCGTTTTCAGATTTCTTCTAAAATTTCATTCAAAAGATGTATTTCGCTTTCAGATTTTACTCTGCTGAATCTGTAGTTTCTTCATCCTCATCTTCCTGGTTATTATTTGATGCGATAACATTTACAACTATTGTCTCCGGATCTGTTGTAACTTCAATCTTATCATTCTTTGATATGTCAAGGTCTTTTACTTTTATCGTATCACCAAGTCTGAGACTTCCAACATCAAGTTTAATCTTGTCAACCAGATCAGCAGGATATGCTTTATATGATACTTCCTCAAGCAACTCTTCAAGAACACCCTCAACTACTTTTTCTTTATTAAGTAATACAATCTCAGCAGTATTGTGAATCTTTTCATTGCTTACTAAAGCCTGAAACTCTATATCCAAAACATGCTTAGCCATATTGTCATAATCTATTTCCTTAATGATTACATCGTATTTCTTTCCCTCAACTTCAAGGAACAACTGGCTTCCTTTGTCATTGTAGCGCAATACATCACTTACATCTTTCTGAGTCATTTTTACAGGAATAGAACCTTCTATCTCTCTGCCGAAAAGGTTACCTGTGACATAACCCTCTCTTCTTAATGCCTTAGCCTTTGCGTTTCTTTTCTCTGCTTTTAAAGTATTCATTTGTCTTTTCCTCCAAAACGATTAAAATTTGCAACTGCAAATATGAAGATTTAATCCATATTAGTATCACTGCAGTTGTAGGCAAAATTTGAAATCGCCTGGTGATCACTAGGTATCTTTCTGATACAATTGTGTTATACCACTTTATTTGGCACTCGTCAAGTATGAGTGCTGATTAGAATTGTGAAAATTTTGTGAACTTTTTCTTTTGCACATCTGCCATAAATGATATAAATTTTTATAAAACAACTTATTTATCCCATAAATTATAACTTTAATAATCTGGTCTCATAAGAGTTCCCTTTTTAAAGGTAACACCTGCCGTCTCAAACGGATATGAAATTTTTGAAACATAATACCACGGATCATTCTCATCAGCAGGATTTTTAAGAATGTGAAACTGCTGTGCAGGCATATAACCCTGTCCGAGCAAAAAAGCCTTGTCACCATCTTTATTTTCGCATACATCAACTACCATCTCAACATGACCCGGACTTCCGCCATATATAAAAATGTCTCCCGGCTGTATATCTTTCTCAGAAATCTTCTTTGACTCCTGAACCATTGACAGTGTACCTGCATAAGTAAATACAAATTTGAGATAGCTGTCAAATATTTTATATGAACTGTCTGCTTTCTCACTGTGCACCCAGTAGGTCTTATTTCCGTCAACTTTCACTCTCATGCCCTGACTCCATTTTGAAAATCCTACCTCAAAACCGTTAGTCAGATGAAATTTTATCCTGTCATATTTTTTTTGCTTATAATAATACTCCGCATAAAGTCTTATGACCGAATCGGCACACTGCTGAAGATTTCCATCGGTGAGTTTCATTTTTAATACTGCCGCATGAGCATCCTGTCTGTGGCTTAATTTTCCATTGTAAAGTGAAATCTTTTTTCCATCTTTATATAGAGGATAGTTTTCGAGGAACTCTCCGAATGAATTTTTTGAGATATTTCTTTTATAACCCTTTGGAGTTTTAAACCTTGTCCTGATATTATTTCCTGATATATTAATTATGCTTTGACTGTTGTCTTTTTTCGTTGTTTCGGCGGTATCACCGGACTTGTCCTTTCCGTCTTCACCATTCTTTTGGGAACTTATCACCGAAGCCGCTTTTTGGCTTTTTCTGTTCATGTCTTTTCTGGCACATATCGCCGTATCAGCGATAACAATGATAAGCACAATGATAAAACTTATCAAAGTCAGATGTTTAAATCGTCCGTTTTTCATAAAATCCCTCCCTATGCAAAAGCAGAACATTATTCCGCTTTTTATGTATAAATAATTCTGCCGCTAAAAAATTTACAACTCACAAAATCATAACTTTAATAATACCTTGCGACATATTAATACTCTGCTAAAATTATAACACATCGGTCAAAAAAAACTATTAAGATTTTATTATTTTTAATGCATAATCGTAACAGTTCAGTTATAACAATATAATCGGTAATATCTTAGCTTACTCAATGTATTGCTGATTATATTGTTATTGTAGAATAGCCTTTAAAATTTTTCTCCTTGAATATCATTGCCAAATCTCCTATAACAAAAACATCGAAAAAAATAATATGCTCTCGAAATCTTCTGAACGTAGAATTTTGAGCGTAACATATCAATGGAGGAAATCAATGTTAAAAACTTGTAATGTGCCACAATAAAAACATAACTTTAGATGGTATCACATTTAAAAACATGAAATACGGACATTTTATAGAGATGGATGCTTCTAAAAATGTGACGGTAAACAACTGCACATTCACCGGATATAAAGCAAGTAAACGCCATACTTCCGAAGCAATAAACTTTGACACTCCAGATAAGAAAACAAAGGGATTTACTCATGACTGGAGTAAATATGACTGCACTGCAAACCAGAATGTAAAGATTACAAAATGTATTTTCTCAAATCTTGAAAAGGCAATCGGAACACACCAGTACTCTGTTAAAAAATATCATACTGGAATTACAATATCCGATTGTACCATAAAAAATTGTGTCACTGTTATCAAAGAAGTCCCCCGCTTCTATTAGAAGTGGGGGACTTCCCTAATATCAGGCTGCCTGTTCTTCTCTGTTTACATTCTTATCACTCTCAAAAATCTTAAATACATTTCTCACAAGAGGTCCTGCTATAAATGTCTGCCAGAAAAATGCCATTGGGAAGTTTAATACATATTTCTGAAGCCATACAGCAACTACTTCTGATCCTGGATGTGCAAACAATACCGTAGCTATAAGACTCATTGTAGGGCACATAAGTGCAACTATCATAGATGAGATAGCAACCGTTACCATAAACTCGCTTTCTTTCCCCGGTGTTACAAATCTGAAAGCAAGCTTTATTGCAAGTCTCTCAAAAACAAACATTTCAAGAATAACTGCCACTGGCCACATTATAGGCATTTCATGAAAAGCTATCAAAAAGATTTCGTTACTCATTCCTCCTTTATCAATGGCAATATTGTAACACACCATTCCATAGACCATGATAAATGCCATAATGGCAGTAAAAATAAAGTTCTGAAGTTTCGTTCTCTGCATAATAAATATCTCCTTTTTTCTAAAAATGGGCATAAAAAATACATGTGTGTTGTTCGTTAATCAGGTGATAGTTCACACATGTGTCGTTTCCAATTTTTTACCAAAGATTTTTATGCAGTTTTTAACAACGAGTGAGATTATACCACAGAAAAAAAGACTTTGCAAGAAGTTTTAACTTTATTGTTAGTAATATTTACGGCACTGTCTTACATAGATAATCATAATAAAAAGAAATAGCATCCTCTACGGCTCAATGTGAAAGATGCTATTCTTTATAGTTATTTTACTGTATCTCAAAATCTTTACTGTATCTTAAACAGTTTAGCACCATGAGAAGCTACAAATACGCTATCCTTATCAATAAGGTCAACATCTTCATGATTCCAAAGCTCTACTGCTTTAGTTCCCGTCACTCCGTAGTTTTTAACATCCTCCCACGGAATAGCCACATCACAGTTCTGCTCTTTGAGATTAAATACTGCTACATAGTATGAACCGTCCTCTGTGTCTTTTGAACACCAGATAACATGTTCATCATCTCTCTCTATCTGTCTTGCACCCTCAGAATGTTTTAAGAGTCCTAGCACATCCTTGTTTGTGATAAGTTTCTTTGTCCAGTCATCAAGCTGCAAAAGGTCTGCTCCGAGCATAAGTGGTGAACGGAATATGCTCCAAAGTGTCATAAGTGTTATCTGCTCATCATGCGAGAAATTACACTCCCACTCATGACCGAAACCTTTTCCGAGTTTGCCAAGTGTCAGCATATCACAGTCAGGATAACATCCTTCACTCACATGGTTCTGCCAGAGTTCACAACGCCAGAACATAGGCAGGAGTAAATCCCATCTGTCCCAGAAATCGTCAGTGATACGCCACATATTGGCATATTTCTCATAATGCCATGCCTCTTCTATCTTTGCCGGTCCCGGTGAAAGACTTAAAACTATCTCACGACCACACTTCTGAATTGCATTGTAGAGCATTTCTATCTCTTTTTTTGCAGATGGCATATCCATACGGCAAATATCATCACATTTGATAAAATCAACGCCCCACTGTGCGTAAAGTTCAAAAATGGAATCATAGTACTCCTGTGCACCATCAGCATCAGGACGGACACCGTACATATCAGGATTCCAGTCACAAATGTTTGACGGGTCTGCTATATCATTGGCAAGAGCCTTACTTCCAAGTATCTTTGTATGCTCATGTGCCGCCTGTCTCGGAATACCACGCATTATATGAATACCGAATTTAAGACCGAGACTGTGTATATAATCTGCCAACGGCTTAAATCCGTTGCCTTCTTTTGCTGATGGGAATTTATCCACACATGGGAGAAGTCTTGAATATTCGTCCATCTCAACTTTCCAGAACGGAATATACTGATATTTGTCTCTTTGACTTCCCGTATCATAACTGTACCATTCAATATCGACAACGACATATTCCCAGCCAAACTCTTTGAGATTTTCAGCCATGTACTCTGCTGTCTTTCTGACCTGCTCCTCATTTACCGATGTGTCATAATAATCATAACTGTTCCAGCCCATAGGCGGTGTCTTTGCAAAAAGATTTTTGTTCATAAGTCCTCCTGTAATAATTTATATTAAAATTTCGTCTTCCACACAAAAACAAATTTTGCATGGAGTAATTTAGTTATCTATAAACTATTTTACCAAAAACTTAATGTCTTTTCAATCCCCTTTATAAATCTGACTTAGAATAATCTTGTGCATCCTTTATCTGCTCATAAAGTGATTTTCTGACTTTTTTTCTCGTGACCTCGACAAGTCCGAGTTTTGTCATATCGACAAGTATCGTTTTTACCGGGTCTTTCGCAAACTCGGTTCTAAGTCTGTCCATAAGCTGTTTGTTATAGTCTGCATCCTTCATATCTATAAAATCTATGAGTATCATTCCTGACAGATTTCTAAGCCTTAGCTGCTTTGCTATCTGTGTTGCCGCTTCGAGATTGACTTTTAAAAATGTTTTTTGCACATCTTTCTTTTTTGAGATTGCTTTGCCTGTGTTCACATCAATAGACACAAGTGCCTCAGTAGGCTGTATCACAAGATAGCCGCCGTTTTTAAGCCAGACTTTAGGCATAAGTGCGTGTTCTAATGTCTTTGTAACATCATAGACTGCATCAAGTTTTCCGTCGGCATTATCCCAGCGTTTTATCTTTTTTATATCCTCAGGCTGATATATCTTCGCAAACTCCATTATCCTGTTAAAGATTTCATCATCGTCCGTGATTATGCTTTCAAGCAGTGAATCATAGGAGTCTCTTATATCGCACAGATAAGCGTCAGGGGCATGGTAAAGACAGTTAAACTTCGCCCTATGCACACCAAATTTTTTTATATTTTCAAGCTGCTGTTTAAGAAATGCTATCTCTTTTAAGATTTTTTCATCCGATGCATCCTTACAGTTTGTCCTTGCCACAAATCCGTAATCTCCGTCTATATTATTTCTCAGAAATCCCCTGAGCTGCTGTTTTCTCTCGGCATCTTTTATCTTCGACGATATGCTGACCGTTCTCTCTCCGTATATCAGCACGACATATTTTCCCGGAAAATTAAGTGTTCCTGAAAGCGTCGGCGGCTTTGTCTTTACCGCCTCCCTCTCTATCTGAATGATTATCTCATCACCTATAAGCACTCTTGTCCCGTCCGATACAACACCGTCCGTATGTATAGGACAAACTTTTGCATCGAGTGAGAGATACCCCATCTTTCCCTGCTCATACTCGACAAAAGCCGCATTTATATTTTTGACTATATTTCTGACTTTGCCGACATATATATCTCCTAAGAGTGAACCCGCATCCTCAGGCTGTGCCTGTATCTGTGCGACCTTTCCGTCCTCAACTCTCACCGACAGTACCGCACCGTCTTTTTTAGTTATAAGTAACTGATTTGCCATTATTTAAGCCATCTCCTGTTTTCCAAACTCTGATAAAGGTACAAGACTGCACGGTGTTTCAGAATAAAGCAGATGCACCTCTCCTTTTTTTGCTGTCTTATCAGCATACATTTCAAGCCTGTGTATCTGATAGTCGAGCGTATTATACTCAAATCCGTTCATCTTTGCCATAGCTTCTAAGACAAGCTCCGGCTTTATATTTACTACACTTCCCGCTGTAAGCTGACAATAAAATACAGGCTTATAAAAAGCAGTGTCTAATTCAAGACTGCCGTAATCATTTTTTGTCTCATTTTTGAAAGCATCCATATCATTTTCAATATGATATATGTTCGGCTTTATATCCACTACCTTTTCTGAACGCTTTGTCTTTTTTAATATCTCTATCTTTTCGGCTTCTTTTATCTTTCTTACTGCCTCTTTTGCAAATGCATCGTCTGTAAGAGGGTTGTCCTTATCCGGTTTTATACATATCACATAGTCACACGCCGAGAGCATTGCCATTGACGGCTTTGCTTCATCATCAAGTATCGTAAAATCCTTGACCGTTATCTCATCATTCATAACGGCATTTATACGCTCTATCATTTCTTCCTGAGAGTCACTTTTTTCCAGTGTCACATCAAGGTACTCCGCATCACTGCTAAGTCCTATTCCGAGTGGTGATGCAAAAGACATAAGCTGATGTGGTGAAAATCCCTTACTGTAACTTACTTCTATCTCGGCACGCCTAAATGCTTTCTGAAAATATCGCATCACATCCAGATGGCCTATAAAACGCATTGAACCAATTTTACTGAATTTTAATCTTGCTTTCATATCCGTCACCCGTTCCTTTCCGCATCACTGCCTGTCAGATTTTCAACACATACACCGCACTTAAATTTCATAGCACCGCAGCCTGCACATTTCACACGACAGTTAGGGGTAACCTGTGCTTTTAACGAATTTTCATACTCTCTTCGCATAAATTTCTTTGTGACACCTATATCTATGAAATCCCACGGGAACAGCTCGTCCTCAGGTCTTTCACGGCCGATATAAAATGCCATGTCAAGTCCATTGTCCTCAAATGCCTTAAGCCAGTTCTCATATTTAAAATATTCCGACCACGCATCATAAAAACACCCACTCTGATATGCTTCAAGTATAACCTTGTTAAGTCGTCTGTCACCTCTTGCAAACACTCCCTCAAGCTCTGATACATCTGCATCATGGCAGTTATACTTGATACTTTTCTGATTGAGCTGTTCTCTTACCTTGCCAAGCAGGAAATTTCTCTTATCCTTTGCCTGCTCCTTTGTGTTCATAGGTGACCACTGGAACGGTGTAAACGGCTTTGGCACAAATATTGATGTACTCGTGACAATGCTTACCTTTCCGTTTCTCTCATCTTTTGGAATCGTATAATATTCTCTTGCTATCTTGTCAGATAATATTGCAATCCCCTCTATATCATCATAAGTTTCACCCGGAAGTCCGAGCATAAAGTAAAGTTTTACCCTGTTCCAGCCTCCACGGAACGCATCCATGGCACCTGTAAGAATATTTTCCTCCGTAAGCCCCTTATTTATAACATTTCTCATTCGCTGTGTTCCCGCTTCCGGAGCAAATGTAAGACTTGATTTTCTTATATCCTGCACCTTTGACATTACATCAAGTGCGAATGCATCTATCCTGAGCGACGGAAGTGAGATATTTACACCCTTGTCCCTGTATTCGTCTATAAGCCAGTAGACAAGTTCCGGAAGTTCCCTATAATCGCTTGAACTGAGCGAACTAAGCGAAATCTCCTCATGTCCCGTTGCCTTTAACATAGCTGCTGCTCTCTTTTTAAGAAAATCAAGACTTCTCGGTCTTATAGGTCTGTAAAGCATACCCGACTGACAAAAGCGGCATCCTCTTATACATCCACGCTGTATCTCAAGCACAACTCTGTCCTGCGTGACCTTGATGTAAGGCACGAGCGGTTTTTCGGGATAATAAGTTTCCGACATATCAAGTTCCACCTGTTTGATAACAGTCTTAGGTGCTTCTTCCACGATAGGATAAAAATCTTTAAGTGTTCCGTCCCCGTTATACTCCGCTTCATAAAACTGAGGTATATACATTCCCGGTATCTGTGCGGCAGCCTTTAAAAATTCCACTCTGTCATTACCTGACTTTTTCCACTCCTTGTATGCGTCCATAAGGTCAAAATATACAGTTTCTCCCTCTCCTATATAAAATATATCAAAGAAATCTGCTATAGGTTCAGGATTGTATGAACAGGGACCTCCGCCTATAACAAACGGATCATCCTTTGTCCTGTCCTTTGCCAGAAGCGGTATCTTTGAAAGGTCAAGTATCTGTAATATATTTGTATAACACATCTCATACTGAAGCGTAATTCCAAGAAAATCAAAATTCTTTATCGGCTCCTGACTCTCCAATGCGAAAAGCGGTATATCCTGCTCACGCATTATCTTATCTAAATCCACCCACGGTGAGTAGACTCTCTCACAATATATATCATCCCGCAGATTGAACATATCATATAATATCTGTATGCCAAGATGCGACATACCTATCTCATATACATCGGGAAAGCACATACAAAATCGTATATCTACTTTTGAGGGATCTTTTTTTATCATGTTAATCTCGCCACCGATATATCTTGCCGGCTTATCAACAGATAACAATATCTCATCACTTAAAGCTAGTTTTCTCATTCAGTTCCTCCATAACATCACTTATAATATTTCCGGTAATTTCAACCATATCATGCCAAACTGTGCCTTCTTTTGACATCGCCTGTCTGATAGATTTATTACTATAGTTTCCGATTGTAAGATCTCCAAAACATAAAACAAGAACAGCAGAAAATATAAGTAAAAGAAGTGTTATCTTTGTCATAAGCGACGAACCATCACCCACATTTTCCTGCATTTCCTCGTAATTGTCAGAAAATGCCAGCCGCGCTCTCATTATTTTTTCTGAACGTGTATCAACTGGCATTTCTTCATTATAATCATATTCATTCATATTCTTATACATAATTTGCATAACATAACTTTTATGTAAATTATGCTGCATACCCTCCTAATCATTATTTTCAATTTCACAATTACCTTTTTTAAGGATATGCTTTTACATTTAAAGACATGACTTTTATTTGGTACTTTATTTTTATTTATCAGCGTCCCATGTAAGACCTTGATACTCATGACATTCCTCACGCGTGAGAAGTGCCTGGATTGCATCAGTGGCAGATACTCCGTCAAATAACACCTCGTTTATCTGTTCTACGATAGGCATTGAAACATTGTATTTCTTAGCAAGTGCAAATGCAGCTTTTGCTGAATAAACACCCTCTACAACCTGTTTTACCTCTTTCATAGCCTCATCCATAGACATTCCTTTGCCGATTAATACACCGGCATTATGATTACGGCTGTGTGTACTTGTACAGGTAACGATAAGGTCACCTATTCCCGAAAGTCCACAAAAAGTTTCCATATGACCACCCATAGCAACACCAAGTCTTGCAATCTCAGTTATACCTCTTGTGATGAGTGCTGCCTTCGTATTGTCTCCAAGTCCGAGTCCGTCGCAGACACCGGCTGCAAGTGCTATTACATTTTTGATAGAACCTCCCAGCTCAATGCCGGTTATATCAGGGCTTGTATATACTCTGAAACGGTCATTCATAAATATCTTCTGAACATATTTTGCGGTTTCTTTTGATGTAGACCCAACTACAACTGTAGTAGGCATACCTATTGAAACTTCCTCTGCATGACTTGGTCCTGACAATACAGAGACATCCATTCCGGGCATTTCCTCACAAATTATATCTCTAAGTGTCATCAATGTATCATTCTCAATTCCCTTTGCAACATTTACTATCCTTTGTCCCTTAGGGATAAATTCTGAAGCTTTTTTTGCAGTTGATCTGACATAAGGTGAAGCAACAGAAAAAACTATAAGATCGAATCCCTTACAGGCACTTTCAAGATTACTTGTAACAACTACCGACTCAGGAAGCTTAACTCCCGGAAGTCTGTCTTTATGTTCCCTGTGTGTCTGTAACATCTCAACTTCCGACTCTACAGCCGACCAGAGTGTTACCTCATGACCATTATTTGCTAACATTATCGCAAGTGCCGTTCCCCAACTTCCGGCGCCTAAAAAACTAACTTTACTCATAATAATCCTCCATTTCTGCACAGTCTTTTGTGCATCTCATACCATTCTCTTTTCTAAAATAATGTGACATTTCTGCCACTACATCTCTTTTTTTGAACCAATCTTATTCTCTTTTCCATGAATCAGTCTTACAATGTTCTGCCTATGCTGGAAATATGCAAAAGCTGTAAATAACAGACTGATTACCATCATATGTATAAATCCCTTATCATTTCGATGCATTATCAAGGTATTTGCCGGTATATACCACGCAACAACAAGTGAACCAAGTGATACATATCTCGTACACACAACTATCAATGCAAATATCAAAATTCCGGTTGGAATAAAAAGCGGGTGTGCAGCCGACATAACGACAGCCGCCGTAACTGCAATACCTTTTCCACCCTTAAATCCAAGATAAAAAGGGTAATTATGTCCAAGTACCACACCAAGTCCCATATACAAACATAAGAGATACCAGTTGTCAGGTGATAAGAATATCCTTATCACAAGAATCGGCATGACAGCTTTTGCAAGATCTCCCACAAATGTTATAAGTGCAGGCAGCTTGCCTAAAACTCTCAAAACATTTGTAGTACCTGCATTGCCACTCCCATGTTCCCTTATATCTATATGATGGAATTTTCCCACAAAATATCCGCTTGATATACACCCGCAAAAATACCCTATCACCAAACAGATTATGTTATGAATCATATCTTCGCCCATTTCAATCTCCATTCCCACTCAAAACATTGAGTATGGTATAAAAAAGCTGAATCAATTTTCATACCGGCCTTTTATTTTTCTTTGCGTTCTCTTATTATAAACTTAAGAGGTGTCCCGGCAAAACCGAATGCCTCTCTTATCTTATTCTCAAGATACCTCGTATATGAGAAATGCATAAGTCTCTTGTCATTTACAAATATAACAAATGTAGGCGGTTTTACGCTTACCTGTGTCATATAATATATTTTAAGCCTTCTTCCCTTATCTGATGGCGGCTGCTGCATTGCAACTGCTTCAGTAAGGATTTCGTTAAGAACACCCGTTGCTATTCTTAATGAATGATTTTGTATAACAACCTCAATGGCCTCAAACAACTTTGGAAGTCTCTGTCCCGTAAGTGCCGACACAAACATAATCTCAGCATAAGGCATGAATGACAGTGTATTTCTTACTTTTTTACTAAATTCAGACACTGTCTTATTGTCCTTTTCAATAGCATCCCACTTATTGACTGCTATTATCATACCACGACCTCTGTCATGGGCGATTCCGGCAATCTTTGCATCCTGCTCGGTGATACCCTCAGTCGCATCGATAACAAGGACTACCACATCGGCTCTCTCAACAGCTGAAACCGTGCGGAGTATTGAATATCTCTCGATTTCCTCTTTTATCTTATTTTTTCTTCTAAGACCAGCTGTATCTATAAATACATATTCTTTGCCATTCCACTTTACTGCCGTATCAACTGCATCTCTTGTAGTTCCGGCAACATCAGACACAATAACCCTATTTTCTCCGAGAAGTTTATTTATAATCGATGATTTTCCTGCATTTGGCTTGCCGACTATCGCAATCCTCGGTCTTTCATCCTCAGCATCATCCTCATTTTCAGGAAAAAGAGCTGTGACTTCATCGAGCATATCACCAATTCCTAATTTGCCAATTGATGATATAGGATACGGATCTCCGAGTCCTAAATTGTAAAATTCGTAAACATCAGGCATAAGCTTGTCAAAATTATCTACTTTATTTACGACAAGAACTATCTTTTTCTGTGCTTTTCTAAGCATCTCAGCGACTTTATAATCAGCATCGACAACACCCTGCTTTACATCGACAACGAACATTACAACATCTGCCATCTCAATCGCCATCTCAGCCTGCTCTCTCATATGGCGGAGCATCTGATTGTTTGTCTCAGGCTCGATTCCACCGGTATCCATCAGTGTAAAGTGATAATTAAGCCAGTTTACATCAGCGTATATCCTGTCTCTTGTAACACCCGGAGTATCTTTTACTATCGACAGGCGTTCGCCGACAAGCATATTAAAAAGTGTTGATTTTCCGACATTTGGTCGTCCGACTATCGCTACTATAGGTTTAGCCATATGAACCTCCGTTTCTATTTTATGTACTCCCGGTATCCTCTCAAAACAAAGAATACTGAGAGCACATTTTTTGACACTTTATCCGTTACAGCACGCACTTTAAATTACGAACAATAACCTTATCTGTAATTAACCTGCTTTATGCTTCTTTAACATTTTTGATAAGATAATTTTTTACATTCTTATATAAAATATCATCTTTTATAATAGACTTTGCATCTACTCCATAATAATCCTTAAATGTAGAATTAAGTTCTTTCTCACTCTTACAATTATAGTTTGTAAGATAAGTCTTAACTTCATCCTTATACTGTTTGTCTGTAACCTTTATATTTTCTTTTTCAGCTACAGCACCATAAACAAGCTGCTTTCCAACATCAGACTTAGCTGTAGTCTCAAGCTGTTTGTTAAAATCTTTAGTTGAAAGATTCTGTGACTTAAGATAATTCTCAAGTGTGTAGCCATTACTTTTAAGGTAATATGTTATAGATGTCTTAAGCTGTGTTTTCATTGTGTCCATCTTTGATTTAGGATAATCTTTTATCTTACAAGTGTCATAGAATACCTTCCATGCCTTCTCACCTAAAAGCGTGTCCCTTACATACTGTGTATATCCCTTTGCAGTATTTTCATAATTCTTATCAAAATCTTTTAAATTTTTCTTTACGAATTTGTCCGTAAGTTTTGGATATACTTCCTTAAAGTTTATCGTAACAGAAAATACCGCCTTTTTACCGGCAATTTTCTGGTTCTGACTGTAAGATTTAGGGAATGTAACCTTTACTTTACATTTTGAGCCAATCTTTTTACCGATAAGTCCATCCTCAAAACCGTCAATAAATGATTTTGAACCGATTTCAAGATCATATCCTGCTTTGTTTGTCTTTTTTGTAAGACTGCCTCCGTCAAAAGTCTTTCCATTTATTTTTCCAACATAATAGATATTTACTATATCGCCTTTTTTTACTTTTCCTGTTTTTACCTTTTTATAATCCCCTGTACTCTTGATATTCTTCTCCAACTGCTCTTTTGTGGATTTGTCGATCTCACTCTTTTTGATCTTAATGGTTGAATAATCGCCAA
Source organism: Clostridium sp. AF34-13 (assembly GCF_003477845.1). Taxonomy (NCBI): domain Bacteria; kingdom Bacillati; phylum Bacillota; class Clostridia; order Eubacteriales; family Clostridiaceae; genus Clostridium; species Clostridium sp. AF34-13. Next base: position 23,980 of record NZ_QUEB01000004.1, on the reverse strand, counting down.
GTGTTACATAATCAAGACATTTTACACTCTCTGCACTTTCTTTTTTTGTATCAGAAGTTGTCTTTTTATTTGTTATCGCATTTTTAAGTTTGTTCGTAGCTGAACATCCTGTTGATGCGAGTGCAATCGATGCACAAAGTGTTACTGCCAGCAATTTACTATATTTTTTCAAAATAATTCCTCCAGATAATAAATATTTATTTTATTTTGTAATACTTTAAAGTACACATTTTCGCTTCAAAGCAAAACACAACAATCTATTTTATACCATAAATCCATCAAAAAATCAACCTTGTATATCACTTGACGATATTTCAGAAAAAAGTTATAGTATTTCAAGGTAGTTATATACAACTAATTAAAATAAACGCATACATTCTGATGCAGAGAGAGGTAGATAATGTCCAGTAGAAAATTCAAAGATTCAATGCCACTTGCCCCGCTTAAAATTGTCGCTCTTGGCAATCAGACGGAACTTGGCGAAAAGATTAACAAAGAGATTATCGCTCGAAGACACAAAGCACTTTCCGAAATGCAGAAACCTGATTTTAAGATGACAGGATATGATACGGAAAACTATCTTGTTTCCTATGACTGTCCAAGATTTGGTACAGGCGAAGCAAAATGTGTCATAAACGAGTCTATGAGAGGTGTAGACCTTTTTATCATTGTTGACACCGTAAATTACGGACAGCAGTACACTATGAGAAATGAAACAACTAATATGTCACCTGATGACTTTTTCATGGATCTCAAGCGTGTCATAATGGCATGCAGCGGTCACCCTAGAAGAATAACCGTAATAATGCCATATCTCTATGAAGGCAGACAGCATATCCGTTATATAAATGAATCACTTGACTGTGCACAGGCACTTCAGGAACTTGTTTCGATGGGAGTTGAAACGATAATCACTTTTGATGCACATGATAACCGTGTTCAGAATGCGATACCAAATCACGGATTTGATAATTTCTTCACATCTTTCCAGTTTATCGATACAGTTGTAAAAACAAATCCTGATATAAAGATAGACCCTGAACACATGATGGTTATCTCACCTGACCTAGGTGGTATGAAAAGAGCCGTATATTACGCTGGTGCTCTTGGCATTGAGATGGGATTATTTTATAAACGAATGGATTATTCAAAACTTATTGATGGTGAGCATCCTGTAGTTTCAACACAATTCCTCGGAAATGATGTTTCCGGAAAAGACATTATCATTATTGATGATATGATTTCAACAGGTCACACTATTCTTGAAGTCGCAAAGGAATTAAAAAACCGTGGTGCAGGCAAAATATTTATCTGCGTAACATTCGGTCTGTTTGCAAATGGAACAACAGAACTTGACAACGCATATAAAGACGGCTTATTTGATGCCATCTACACTACAAATCTCTGTTATTGCCCGGAGGAGATAAAGAACAAGCCTTATTACCACAGCGTTGATTTGAGCAAATATATAGCAGCGATCATCGACACTCTCAACCATGATACAAGTGTCAATGACCTAATTGATGCAACTCAGAGAATACAGGAGCTTATGGAAAAACACTCTATGTCAATCTGATAAATCCGTTCAGATTTCCGCGTTTTCCCCTGCTTGCTCTGTGGGAATATAATATATCAGGATTACAGCAGGTACAGATGCCGCTTATATGTATGTTTTTATCAGGTACTCCGGCATCTGAAAGCTGTACCCTGTTAGCCTCCCACAGATTTAAAAGAAACTTATCTTCTGTCTCAGGTTTTCTCATTACTATATTTTCTGCTATGCCATTCCTGCCAAATTCTTTTATGAACTCTATTGCCACATCTTCACTGACCTCATAACATTTCCGGCATATTGAAGGACCTATTATACATATTATGTCCTCAGGTCTGCTTCCAAACTGCTCTGCCATCTTTTTTATGGTCTTTTGTCCTATCCTCGCCACAGTTCCTCTCCATCCCGAATGGGAAGAACCAATAACTTTCCCCACTGTATCAATAAAAAACAGTGGTACGCAGTCAGCAAATGATGTTGCAAGCGTAAGACCTTTTTTGTCAGTTACCATACCATCAACACCCTTTAGCTTCTTTTCGATTTTCTCTCCGGCAGCATATCTCTCATCGACATATTCAATTTTATCTCCATGTACCTGGTCTGAAAGTATAAGCTTTTTATAATCAGTACCCAGTGCCTTACACATTCTGCGGTAGTTTTCTCTGACATTTTCTTCCTTGTCTCCTCTGTCCCATCCAAAATTAAGACTTGAAAGATAATCTTTATCAGTCACACCCCCAAGTCTTGTCGAAAACGCAAGCGATACAAAGTCATATCCGTCAAGGCAGCGAAATCTTATCATCGGAACACCCTTGTTCACCTCGCAATAGCACTCTTTACTGCTCATCTCCCTGCGTTTTATCATATATTCTACCTTTTCCTTATATTTTTCAACCATATTCACACCTCTTTTTAATAATATCCGTCAAATGCGTTTTCTATATGATGGAGCATCGTACCGTTTATGGCAATAACATCAAATCTGCATGACAGTTCATCAGTTTTATATTTCTCTATCATATAATTTTGTGCTGTTTTTACTATATGAAGCTGCTTTTTCCTATCTACGGCAGACTCGCCAAGTCCAGCCTTTGAACTTTTTCTGTACTTCACTTCGACAAAGACGAGCACATCATCCTTTTTAGCAATAATATCTATTTCCCCATATCTGCAAAAATAGTTCTGCCCGACAATACTATACCCGTGTTTTTCAAGATACTCCACGGCTTTTTGTTCGTAGGCAGAACCAATCTCTCTTTTATTCATTTCTGTTATTTTCCTTTTTATCCATTACCTTGCCTTTAATCTTATCCATGGCATCGACAAATACAAGCACCTCCGCCACAACCTGATAAAGTTCAGGCGGTATATACTCTCCTATCTCAATGTTTTCAAGGCTCTTTGCCAACTTTTCATCCTTATGAACCGGTATATCTTCCTCGTTTGCCTTGTCGATTATCTTCTCGGCAAGATAACCTTTACCTGATGCGATTACCTTAGGTGCTTTATCGTGAAGTGTGTACTCAAGTGCAACCGCCGATTTATCCGGTCTTCTTTTTCCGACAACATCACGCCCATAAATCATCTTATTTCTGTTATCTGCCATACAATATCCCCCTTATATTAAAATACACTCTCGTTATCTTTACAAAACAAATACTTTCGGCTTGATTTACGATAATACATTCAAGGTTCGCATTAATATTGCCTTATTCCATTCAAGGTTATCACCTATACTCAATCCACAAAATTTTTGATAAATGTCTGACGATGAATAGGCGACGCACCATATTTTTTAATTGCTTCAATATGGGATTTTGAACCATATCCCTTGTGACTTGCAAAACCGTATTCGGGATATAACTTATCCATCTCAACCATAAATCTGTCCCTAGTCACCTTTGCAAGAATACTTGCTGCAGCTATGGAAACACTTTTTGCATCACCTTTGACAATTCCTACCTGCTTTATATCTACATCCGGAATATGAACCGCATCGACCAAAAGCAAATCAGGATTTTGTTTTTCAGACATCCGACCTATCGCTTCACGCATTGCCTCATATGTCGCCTGTAAGATGTTTATATCATCTATACGCCCCTGTGATACTATTCCTATTCCATAAGCTATAGCTTTCTGTTTTATCTCATCAAAGAGTTCATCTCGTCTCTTTGCACTCAACTGTTTTGAATCGTTCAGATATAATATCTCACAATCTTTTGGCAATATTACACTTGCAGCAACTACAGGCCCCGCAAGTGGTCCTCTGCCCGCTTCGTCAATTCCCGCAATATACTCATATTCACTGTATTTATCTTCAAATTCATGCATCTTTTTAAGACGCTCAAGTTCTTCAGCCATAGCAGCCTTCTGCTTTTCGTATTTCTCTACCAGCTTCAATACGCCTTTTCTTGTATCTTTCTTACACAATTCAAGAAGGCTTTCTCTTGTATCTTTATCGGCATTTTCCAGCTCTGCTTTTATCTCACTTATAGACTTCAATTCAATCCTCCAAATTCTCCAAACGGCAATATTCTAAATACGGCTTTTCCAACAATATCTTTTCTTTTAACCAGACCAACAATTTCATTTCTGCTGTCTGTACTCATGTTCCTGTTATCACCTAATACAAAATATTCGTCTTGTGCAAGTGTCTGTGGAACAGAGGCGAGTCCTGCATCCTTGATGCTTTCCTTTCCATACTTATCACTTTTTAAAGGAGTTCCATTTATATACACTCTTCCATCATCAATGCTTACTGTTTCTCCCGGAAGTGCTATTATCCTCTTTATAAAATAATCTTGTTTTCCTTTTTCCTCTTTGACTGGAAAAACTACTATGTCATATCGCTTCGGTGAACCTATAGCATATGAAAATTTGTCAATTATAAGCGAATCATCATTTTCAAGTGTTGGCAGCATTGATGTACCTTCAACTGTGCTCTGAAATGCAACATTATCTATAAAAAGATGTGCCGCACCAAAGGCTATAAAGACACATAATGCTAAGAGTACCACATTACTAAAAAGCCTTTTTGGAATCGATATATATTCATCAGCTTTTTTTCTGTATATTGCCGCAATATCAGAATATGTAATATCTTCATCACTCACAGCAATACTGCTAAACCTGTCCTTTTCAGCATCTTTACGACTTATTATATCCTCTGCGATTTGTTCCCAGTTCTGCTTTTCAGACTCAGAATACTGTCTCTGATAATCCGCATCGGTTCTATATATTTTTCTGTCACAGAATCTTAAACTGTCTTCAATCTGTTCATAATCATACATCCCGACTTACTCCTAATCATATAATAATTAGTTTCGCAATCCCCGGATGCAGCGTACAGCAAACAACTTTCAGACTGCTTTGCCATACTAACCGGGAATTTCAAGACTTATCTTTCCAATCCTGCCATTTCTAAAATCATCTACAAGACATTTTGCTGCTTTATCAAGGTCATACTCTGCACCACTCTTTATGCATCCTCTTTTTATTGCTATCCTCTCTAACAGTTCATTATTTGAGTCTGAATTTTCTATCTCATAAAAATCTGCTACTGCATCAGGATAATTCTTTATAAGATAATCAAGCAGCAAAAGGCTCAACTCATAGATATTATAAAGTTCATCTTTGATAGAACCTATAAATGCAAGATTTAATCCTACCTGCTGATCTTCAAATTTAGGCCAGAGAATACCAGGTGTATCAAGTAGTTCTACATTTTTATTAAGTCTTATCCACTGTTTACCTTTTGTAACACCCGGCTTGTTTCCTGTCTTTGCACATGCTTTTCCGGCAAAGCTATTTATAAAAGTAGATTTGCCGACATTTGGAATACCTACTATCATCGCTCTTATAGGACGGTTCAATATTCCTCTTTTTCTGTCACGCTCAATCTTTTCTTTACAAGCTTTCTGTATAACATCATTTACAGCTTTTACGCCTCTGCCATTCTTTGAATTGACCGTTGCGACAAAATAGCCTTTTTCTTCATAATATTTTGTCCATTTGTCAGATACCGCTTTGTCGGCAAGATCATATTTATTCATGAGGAGTATTCTCGACTTCCCATTTGCAAGTGTATCTATATCAGGATTTTTGCTGCTGAAAGGCACTCTCGAATCAACCAGCTCTATAATAACATCTATCAGCTTGATATCTTCCTGCATTGCTCTCTTAGCTTTCGTCATATGTCCGGGATACCATTGAAACTGCATAAAATTATTCCTCCAAATCAGTATTAGTTATGTTCTTAATATTTTTCAATCTCCCTCACTCTCTGTTCGGTCAATTATCATTATTTTTATAGTTTAATTTATAACTCGTCCTATCTTTATAGGTTTTCTGTAATAAGCATTTGATATTTTTATTCCATCCCTGTGATTGCTCGCATGGATTATCTGTCCGTTTCCGATATACATAGCGACATGGCTTATATATCCGTTATTTCCATAAAAGAACAAATCCCCGACTTTTACATCTGATGCCTTGACCGTTTTGGTAAATGCTGCCTGCGATCTTGATACTCTCGGTATCTTATAGCCGAAATGCTCATATATCCTCATGGTAAAACCTGAGCAGTCTGTTCCGTTTGTGAGGCTTGTACCTCCCCAGACATATTTGTTTCCGAGAAACTTCATCGCATAAGCTACAAGCTTTGAATATATCGAACCCTTACCGGAGCTTCCATTATTCTGTCCTGATGATGTATCTGAACTGCTATAGGTAACAGCCTTTGATAAATCATAGTTAAACTCCAGAAAATCCTTGTTTATAAATACATCCTGTTCATCTATCGAAAGCATTATCCAGTTATTCAAATCCTGATACATCGCTTTCTTATTAACACTTTTAAGCTGTTTTTTTCCAAATGTCTTATTAAGATTTTTCTTTATATATTTTTGAAGCCATTCCTTTTTAATATCGGAATTGCCAACTGTATATTCTTCCTCCTGTGACAATGTATCACATATTTTTGAATCTATTGAAGGGAGCGTCCTCACATTTAAAGTCTTGGTATTGACTATGGCTCTTAATCTTGCCACGCTCTTTGCCCTCGACTTTGCTTTATCACCCGTCAAAAGATATTTAGACAAAACATATCCATTAACTTTCCCTGAAACAATATGTGACCATTTACCTTTTGTCCCTTTTATATCACATCCATTGTCTTTCGTCATCTTTCCGACAACAGCCGAACTCTCTGACGCTTCCCTATGGACATTTAACGCCCCTGACACATTTGCAACACCAAGATTTTCATACTTAAATCCCGCATTTGCCAGTGTATCGTATATGTTTGATTTCTTTTTAACTTTCTTCCTGTTATTCTTTTTTGCCTTAACCTGTTCTTTTCTATCATCTGTCTTCTTTTTAACAGAAGCAGAATAAAATCTGTCAAGATACACGGTCATTCCTGCAAGAGATGTTTCTCCTGTTATGGCAGCCGACTCACAGGCATCCGTCTTAAAAGAAAAAGCCATACAAAGACTTAAAAACAGAAAAGCAAAACATTTTATCGTATTTTTTCTAAACAATATTTATCCCTCACCGCAACTATTATTACCGTCCGTCTACGCTTTATATTATCATTTAAAGCCCACTAATATAATGTTATTGTACTACTAACCGTATATCATTTCAACATTTTTATCAGTCAGTTTAATGCCACATATACTATGTTTAATAACCTTTTCCAAAATATTCATAGACTTCATGCAGAAATGACAGTGAGCCAAATACAACTATCCTGCCCGTAACACCATCTCTGGAAATGCTTGACAATGCCTCTCTTACATTATGCTTTGCCTCAATATGCTTAATCTTATTGTCTGATATTTTAGCGGCACATTCCGCCAGTTGTTCCGACTCAAGTCCTCTCGGTGCCGGAGCATTTATCGTATATACTCTTTTTGCACGGGGAAGTGTAGTCCTTAATATCTGCTCATAGTCCTTATCTTTAAATACACCTATTATATAAATAAATTTTTCACCTGGGAAATATGCACTCAATGAATATTTTAGCAGCCTTGCCGCATCAGGATTGTGTGCACCGTCAACGATAACATAGGGATCATGCGATACAACTTCAAATCTTCCCGGCCATCTGCACATCTTAAATGCTTCTTTTACAGACTGTTTGTTTATAAGTCTGAAACCTGAGCCATATAATACTTTTGCCGCTTCAAGTGCCAATCCGGCATTGTCAAGTTGGAAAATTCCCGCCTGACTTAGTGTGAACTTTTCATTTTCGTATATGAACGAAGTCTTGTCTACCGAAAATTCATATGGTCTTATATCGTCTCTTGAAAATATATTCAGATTTGCATCATGTCTCCTGCAAGTATATTTTAACTCCTCAAGACATTCAGACTCAGGTTCTATTGCAACAACAGGCACTCTGTTTTTAATAATTCCATATTTTTCTTTTGCTATCGCAAGGAGCGTGTCCCCAAGATAATCCATATGATCCATAGAAATAGATGTTATCACAGATAAAACCGGTTTTTCTACTATATTTGTCGCATCAAGTCTTCCTCCCATTCCGGTTTCAACTATCGCAACATCAACTTTCCAGTCCGCAAAGACTTTGTATGCCATAACAGTTTCTATTTCAAATGCCGTGGGAGCCTTTTTTCCCTCTTTTCTTATCTCGTCCGTCTTTTCAATAAGATATGTGAGATTATCCGCAACTTCCTGTTCTGATATATATTCTTTCTGTAAACCATATATATTTCCGGTAATCTTTTGTATTTTTTCTCTATAGTCAAATAATGCAGGGGAAACATATCTTCCGACGGTGTATCCCGACATGGCTAAAATTCCGGCAATGAAATTTCCAACAGAGCCTTTACCGTTTGTCCCTGCAATATGTATTATTCTTGATTTATTTTCAGGATTTCCAACTTTATCCGCTAAATATTTTATCTGTTTAAGCGAAAGGTCACTGCCAACCTCTATCTGCAGCTTTTCTATATAATCCGTGGCTTCACGATAATTCATTTTTACCTCATTTCCAAAATAAGAAACAAAACTGTATCGGAAACTATGTACCAACAGATATTTGTTATTATTTCAAACAAAACCTGCATTTGTCTGCCGGTACAATTCATGCTCCAATACAGTTTTGAAACCTTTTTATGTTACTGTTCACACCTTTAGTACGACCGGTAACTTTTATTATATAGCCTTCTCCTTTTATCTTTATCCTGTCAGATAACCGAATAAAAATATCTAATAATGATAGTATTTTTTAGTGCTTATTTGATAATTCTTACTTTTAATACACCATCAACTGCTGAAAGTTTATCAGCTACATCTGCTGATGACTCAGAGTCTATGTCAAATATACAATATGCATAATTTCCACGACTCTTATTTGTCATATGAGCTATATTGATGTTTGCTTCAGAGAATACATTTGTAATACGGTTAAGCATTGCAGGTACATTTTTATGGCAGACTGTAATTCTTCCCTTTGTATCACACACTCCGGCATCACAGTTTGGATAATTTACGGAATTTACGATATTTCCGTTTTCCATGTAATTTCTTATCTCATCTACAGCCATAACTGCACAGTTATCCTCTGACTCTGCTGTTGAAGCTCCAAGATGTGGTGTTGCGATTACATTTGGCATCTTCATAACTGCCGGATTCGGAAAATCAGTTACATATTTTGCAACTTTTCCTGACTCAAGAGCAGCCTTCATATCATCGTCATTTACAAGAGTATCTCTTGCCATGTTTAAGATAACAACGCCGTCTTTCATCTTATCAAAAGCTTCCTTATTTAACATTCCCTTTGTATCTTCAAGAAGCGGTACATGAATGGTGATATAATCACAATTCTTATAGATTTCTTCATAAGATTTAACTATCTTTACATCTCTTGAAAGAGAGAGTGCGTTGTTTACTGAAAGAAATGGATCAACTCCATAGACATCCATCTTCATACGGTTTGCAACATTGGCAACGAGAACACCAATAGCACCAAGACCGATAACACCGATCTTTTTGCCCATGAGCTCTGTTCCTGCAAACTGCTTTTTAGCTTTCTCCATATCTTTGCTGATGTTTTCATTGTCAGCATTTTCTTTTGCCCATTCGATACCTCCTACAACATCACGCGCTGCAAGAAGCATACCTGTAACAAAAAGCTCTTTGACACCATTTGCATTTGCTCCAGGAGTATTGAAAACAACAATACCCTTATCTGCACATTTATCAAGTGGGATGTTGTTTACACCTGCACCTGCTCTTGCTACTGCACAGAGATTGTCAGAAAGCTCCATATCATGCATCGCTGCACTTCTTACTAAGACTGCGTCTGCTTCTGCAAAATCGTCTGTCTTTGTATATTCGTCAGTAAGATTGTTTAAGCCTACATCTGCGATAGGATTAAGACAAGTATATTTAAACATTATGAATTCTCCTCCTCAAACTTCTTCATAAACTCAACAAGTTTCTCAACACCCTCTTTTGGCATTGCATTGTAGATACTTGCTCTCATACCGCCAACTGTACGATGACCTTTAAGATTTACGAAACCTGCTTTCTCAGCTTCTGCAACAAATTTTGCATCAAGTTCCTTGTCACCTGTTACAAATGGAACATTCATGAGAGAACGGTCTTTTGCAACTACAGTACCCTTAAACAACTTGCTCTGGTCAAGGAAGTCATAGAGAATCTTTGCCTTTTCTTCGTTTCTCTTTTTCATAACTTCAAGTCCACCCATCTTTTTGAGCCACTTAAATACTTTTCCACATATGTAAATTCCGTATGCAGGTGGTGTATTATATAATGAGTCTGCGTCTGCGTGTGTCTTATACTGAAGCATTGTAGGTGTTCCCTCTAAAACATCTTCTGTTATAAGGTCTTCACGCATAATAACGATAACTACACCTGCAGGTCCGATATTTTTCTGAACTCCACCGTATATAACACCATATTTTGTTACATCTACCGGCTCAGACAAGAAGCATGAAGAAACATCTGCAACTAATGTCTTGCCCTTTGTGTTTGGAAGTTCTTTATACTTTGTTCCATATATCGTATTGTTCTCACAGATATATACATAATCTGCATCTTCAGAAATCGGCAAATCCGAACAGTCAGGAATATACGAGAATGTTTTGTCCTCAGAAGATGCTATCGCATTTGCTTTACCATATTTACAAGCTTCTTTCCATGCTTTCTTAGCCCACTGACCTGTGATAATATAGTCAGCAACCTTATTTTTCATAAGATTCATAGGAATCATAGCAAACTGCTGCGAAGCACCACCCTGGAGAAACATAACCTTGTAATTATCAGGTATGTTCATCAACTCTCTAAGATCTTTTTCTGCTGTCTTGATGATGTTGTCATATACTTTGGAACGATGGCTCATCTCCATAACCGACATTCCACTGCCCTGATAATCAAGCATCTCATCTGCAGCTTCTTTTAATACTTCTTCCGGTAATACCGCCGGACCGGCTGAAAAGTTATAAACTCTGTTCACTTTCATGTGCCTCCTTCTGTAATTAGTTACTAAATCAATATTTATATGTTTAAAGTGTCAAAAACCATTTGCAAAACCCTAAAGTTTCCGACACTCTAAATCCAATCATTTATGTCTGACCTCCGACAATAAACTGTCATCTTTGGCATATATACAGTGTCTGTAACATATATCATTGTAAGACTTTCTCGCCATATAGTCAATCTTTAATAATTTATCTGCCATTTCAAGGTAACAGTTCAGCCATAAAAATATAATCAGTAATATCTGAGTTTGCCCATTGTATTGTTGATTATATTTCTGTTACTTTTCAAGGTCCTTCTCGTCAAAGACTTCATCCAGTCCCTTGCCCGGTGCAACCATAGGGAATACCTTGTCATCACTCTGGATAATACACTCGATTACCACAGGTTTTCCTGAAGCTATCGCCTCTTTTAATACCGGTTCAACTTCTTCCTGTTTAGTGATGCGGTACCCTTTTGCACCCATTGCTTCTGCAAGTTTGACATAGTCAACATTATTGTCGAGTACTGTATGTGAATATCTCTCGCCGTAGAACAATGTCTGCCACTGTCGTACCATACCGAGAACGCTGTTATTAAATATTATCTCAATAACAGGAATATTCTCTCTCACTGCTGTCGCTATCTCATTCATGTTCATACGGAAACATCCGTCACCTGCAATATTTACCACAGTCTTGTCAGGATTTCCGGCTTTTGCTCCTATAGCAGCCCCAAGCCCGTAACCCATAGTTCCAAGTCCGCCTGATGTTATAAGTGTATGCGGCTTCTTGTATTTATAATACTGTGCAGCCCACATCTGATGCTGTCCTACCTCGGTAGCAATGATAGCATCACCCTTTGTAACCTCATAAAGTTTTTCAACAACATAAGGACCTGTGAGTACATCATGATGGTAATTAAGCGGAAGTGCATCTTTTCTAGCAAGCACTTTATTTAACCATTCTTTATGATAAAGCTGTTCAAGTCTTGAATTGAATATATCAAGAACTGACTTTATATCACCAATGATACTGAGGTCTACTTCCACATTTTTGTTTATCTCAGCTTCATCAATATCAATCTGTATTATCTTTGCATTTTTGGCAAAACTCTTTGTGTCAGCAGCAACTCTGTCCGAAAATCTCGAACCGACAACAACAAGTGCATCACACTCTGAAACACTTAAATTTGCTGTCTTTGTTCCATGCATACCTAACATTCCGACATAATACTCGTCATTGCCGTCAAATACCCCCTTACCCATAAGAGTATCTGTCACAGGTGCATCTACCTTTTTGACAAAATCGGCAAGCTCTTTATCGGCATCTGCGATAACTGCTCCACCACCTACAAGTACCATAGGTTTCTCTGATTTTCTTAATATCTTGATTGCTTCATCTATAGCCGTCTCGTCAATTTTTTCTGTCATTCTAGGAATAAGCTTTGGAATTTCTTTCTCGTATTCCGCAACATCACTTGTAGCATTTTTAACAATGTCTACAAGCACAGGACCAGGACGGCCTGTCTTTGCTATCTCAAAAGCTCTCCTGAGTGTAGGTGCAAGGTCTTTTACATCCTTTACTATAAAGCTGTACTTTGTGATAGGTGTAGTAACTCCCGCTATATCTATCTCCTGGAAAGAATCTTTTCCAAGAAGTGAGATACCTACATTACAGGTTATCGCAACAATCGGAACTGAATCCATGTATGCCGTAGCAATACCTGTTACAAGGTTTGTAGCTCCCGGACCGCTTGTCGCCATACAGACACCAACTTTTCCGGTTGAGCGTGCATATCCGTCTGCCGCATGGGAAGCTCCCTGTTCATGTGATGTAAGAACATGTCTTATCTCATCCTGATGGCGGTACAACTCATCATAAATATTTAATATGGCACCGCCCGGATAACCAAAAACCGTATCAACGCCCTGTTCTTTTAAACACTCTATAACTATCTGTGAACCTGTCAACTGCATTTTTATCTCCATTCTTCTCTAAAACTTTGTATATCTTTCTTCTATTAGATGATGCCACGGATTGCTTTATTGCTGTGCAATTTGTGCAAGCCTGCAAGCCATCAGACAGCAATTTGTGTTTAAACATACATTGCTATCTGCTTCTGACCCCTGCATCATATTATTTAATCTGAAGAATAGCACCCTTATCTGCTGATGTAACCATTGATGCGTATCTTGCAAGATAACCTGTCTTAACCTTTGGCTCTTTAGGTGTCCATGCTTCTTTTCTCTTTGCCATTTCTTCATCAGATACTTTGACATTTATCGTATTTGCAGGTATATCTATTGCGATAATGTCTCCCTCCTCAATAAGAGCGATAGGACCGCCTACTGCCGCTTCAGGAGATACATGACCGATAGAAGCTCCTCTTGATGCTCCTGAGAAACGACCGTCAGTTATAAGCGCAACGCTTGAACCAAGTCCCATACCGGCGATAGCTGATGTAGGGTTTAACATTTCTCTCATACCAGGACCACCCTTTGGTCCCTCGTAACGGATAACTACTACATCGCCCTCAACAATCTTTCCTGATTTGATTGCATCAATGGCATCTTCCTCACAGTCAAATACTCTTGCAGGACCTTCATGTACCATCATTTCAGGTACAACTGCCGAACGCTTTACAACACAACTGTCCGGTGCGATATTTCCACGGAGAACGGCAATTCCGCCTGTCTTCATATATGGGTCATCTATAGGTCTGATTATCTCAGGATTTTTGTTTTCACATCCCCTGATATTCTCTCCGACAGTCTTTCCTGTTGCAGTGATAAGGTCTGTATTTAAAAGACCTGCCTGTGCAAGTTCGTTCATAACTGCATAAATTCCGCCTGCCTCGTTAAGTTCCTCCATATAATGATGTCCTGCCGGTGCAAGATGGCAGAGGTTTGGAGTCTTTGCACTTATCTCGTTTGCAATGTCAAGATTTATCTCAACACCTGCTTCATGTGCGATTGCCGGAAGATGAAGCATTGTGTTTGTCGAACATCCGAGAGCCATATCAACTGTAAGAGCATTCATAAATGCTTCTTTTGTAAGAATATCTCTTGGACGGATGTTTTTTTCAAGAAGTTCCATAACTTTCATACCTGCGTGCTTTGCAAGTTTGATACGCTGTGAATAAACAGCAGGGATAGTACCATTTCCCTGAAGTCCCATACCGATTGCTTCAGTAAGACAGTTCATACTGTTTGCCGTGTACATTCCCGAACATGAACCGCAGGTAGGACAAGCATTGCATACATAATTGTCAACTTCCTCATCACTCATCTTTCCGGCTGCATTTGCTCCAACTGCCTCAAACATAGATGAAAGACTTGTCTTCTGACCGTTTACATGACCTGCGAGCATAGGACCACCGCTTACAAATACGGTAGGGATATTTACTCTTGCTGCCGCCATAAGAAGTCCCGGAACATTCTTATCACAGTTTGGCACCATTACAAGTGCATCAAACTGATGTGCAAGTGCCATACACTCTGTAGAGTCTGCAATAAGATCTCTTGTAACAAGTGAGTATTTCATACCAATATGTCCCATTGCAATACCGTCACATACTGCGATAGCAGGGAAAACGATAGGAGTACCGCCTGCCATTGCAACCCCTGTCTTAACTGCTTCTACTATCTTATCTATATTCATATGACCCGGTACAATCTCATTGTATGAGCTTACGATACCTACAAGCGGTCTTTCAAGTTCTTCCTCCGTAAGACCTAATGCATTGAACAAAGATCTCTGTGGAGCTGTCTGCATACCTTTTTTTACAACATCACTTCTCATTTTGTATTCCTCCCGAAATTTTACTATATTCTCTCACAGATAAGATCACCCATCTCAATTGTTCCTACCTGTGTCTTTCCTTCATCCATAATATCAACTGTACGGTATCCGTCTTTAAGTACCTTTTTAACTGCTGCCTCAACTGCATCCGCCTCTTTTTCAAGGTCAAATGAATAACGAAGCATCATTGCTGCTGAAAGAATAGTTGCGATAGGATTCGCCTTATCCTGTCCTGCAATGTCAGGTGCAGAACCGTGGCTAGGCTCATAAAGTCCAAGCTTTGTAGCACCAAGACTTGCTGATGACAACATTCCGATAGAACCTGTCACCATACTTGCTTCATCTGACAATATATCACCGAACATATTTTCAGTAAGGATAACATCAAACTGCTTAGGATCACGGACAAGCTGCATAGCACAGTTGTCAACGAGCATATCTGTAAGTTCAACATCAGGATAATCCTTAGAAACTTCCTTAACGACCTTTCTCCAGAGTCTTGAAGAATCAAGAACATTTGCCTTGTCTACGCTGCAAACCTTTTTATTTCTCTTCATCGCAAACTCAAATCCCCATTTTGCAATGCGGCGTATTTCATTCTCATCATATGTAAGTGTATCTGTAGCCTTAAGCACACCATTTTCCTCGACTGTCTTTCTCTCTCCGAAGTAAAGTCCGCCCGTAAGCTCTCTCATAACTACAAAGTCAAAACCGCCCTCGGTAATATCCTCTTTAAGCGGACACGCACCACTAAGTTCGTCAAAGAGAATTGCCGGACGAACATTTGCATAAAGTCCAAGACCTTTTCTTATCTTTAAAAGACCTGCCTCAGGACGCTTATCAGGTGGTAACTGATACCAGTTTGACTGACCTACATTTCCTCCGACAGCACCAAGAAGAACTGAATCACTCTCCTTTGCCGCCTGTAATGTCTCATCCGTAAGCGGCTCACCGTAAGCATCTATAGAACATCCGCCCATAAGAAGCTCCTTATACTCAAATGTATGTCCAAATTTCCCGCCAACTTTATCAAGAACCTTTCTTGCCTCTCTGACAATCTCAGGTCCAATGCCGTCACCGGCTATTACTGCAACTTTGTAGTTCATAAATCATCTTCCTTTCAGAATAATTTCATGCATGACTCTTTATAAATAATACTTTAATGTCATAAACACTTAATAAAATATAGTATATATCAGTTATTTATTTACTGTCAAGATTTTGTTACTGTTTGCCCGTACTTCCAAAACCGCCCCTGTCAGTTTCTTCAAGCCTTTCCACCTCATCAAAGTTTATTGCAGGCTGATTCTTCATTATCCTGAACTGACATATCCTGTCATTCACATGAATCTGCGTATCTCTGACCGCAAGCACCGGCATACGCCACATATCATTGTCACCACAATATGAACCGTCAATAACGCCCATATGATTTGTCTGTATAACACCAAAATTTTTAAATGTAGAACTTCTGGGAACCACATGAGCCTCATAACCCTCAGGAAGTTTCATTCCCACTCCAAGCGGAATAAGAGCAAACTCTCCTTTTTTAAGAGAAACCTCCTCCGATGCACGGAGGTCAATCCAGTCTGATTTTCCTCCGATATATTCAAGTTTATCAATCTTGTCCGAAAAATATTTAATCGTTATTGTTTCCATGATTTCCTCCATTTTTTAAATTATATGTATTATTAAATTATAATAATCTATAACCACCCTTTTCCTCAATAATGTGAATAATATTTCTTTCATTGAGTATCTTTTCAATATTATCTTTTATGAAATCAGGCTTGATATTGCTCGTCCGAATTTCATCTATCGGCAGCCACACCAGTTTTTCTCCGTCATCTGTCACACTCTTGCATAAGCTAATATCATCATCAGGAATTTGCATACGATAATAAAATTCTATGGTATGACAGTCAAATCCGTCAATATTGCCGCCGAAGCCTTTAAAAAAGTTTTCACTTACAACTGCAATAGATTGTACTTCTGCATGAATACCTGTTTCTTCAAAAACTTCTCTTTCAATACAGGCATCTGATGTTTCGCCCAAATGAACTCCCCCGCCGACCATATAATAATAATCATCGACAGCACATTTAACAAAAAGCATTTTATCATCATGCAGTAAAATTCCTCCCGTGCGGTACCTGAACCAGTTACTTTCCTTTGTAAAACAACAATCGTATTTCATATCTTCCTCCTAATCTTAACAATAACCATTAAGCTATATACCAAAATCTTAATTTTATCAGGCACAACAACCGGCACACCATATCAGTTTATCACATTTTCATCTTCTGTGAATATATTTTAATAAACTTTTTATATTGATGGTAACAGTTCAGCCACAAAAAGATAATTGGCGATACAATGAGCTTGTTCATTGTATTGTTGATTCTCTTTTTATGGTAGAATAGCCTTTCATTTCTTAAATGAGGGCAAAGTCCTCGCGAGCGCGCTCAGCTTGAACAAATAAATTTGTTCAACCCTCACTTTGCTTTCGCGCAAATAAACAAAAGCTGCATCGCAGCGTCTGACAGCTTGCTGGCAGGTTTATGAATTTAGGAAATGTAAGGCTGAACTGTTACTATCAATTACAAAATATCACTGTAATTGTTTATGAAAGGAGCAATTAATCATGGACACCACAACAAACGGACAGACACCCGATATAAACGAAACACCCATGCAAAAAAATGATAACATAAGCAACGAGGGATATTTTCAGGCATTTGTAACAAGCTCTGTTTCCGGCAGACCTGTTGAAAATGCTTCGATTGAGATAACATACCCCGATTTCAGCGATAGTGCCATAGACAATCTCACAACTGACTCTTCCGGAAAAACACCAGTCATAACTTTGAGAACACCGCCGCTCCAATACAGTATGACACCTTTAAGTAACCAGCCTTATTCCGTATATAATGTGCTTGTGCGTGCAAGAGGTTACGAAGAAGTTGAGATAGCCGGAACGGAAGTTTTGCCTGGCGAAACCTCTATACAAAACATAAGCCTTATTCCGATAGATGAAAACGAGCCTGAAAGTGCGGAAGTATTCGTTATACCTCCCCACACACTGTATGCCGAATATCCTCCAAAAATACCTGAGGATGAAATAAAAGAAACCAATGAATCAGGTGAGGTTGTTCTCAGCCGTGTGGTAATCCCCGATGGAGTGCGATTTTTACATTTTTTTTCTATTAGATAATGATATGTTCGCATACATAAATTGTTCTTTTGAGATTATTGCCGGAACTGTCTCCTCGCAGCAAACCCATTCTTCCTTATTTAGATTTATCCTTTTATTTAGTTTATAATTAATTTTTCTGGTCTTGCCCTGTTGTAAAACTCCCGTATAAATTTCATTATTTAAAATTCTTCTAACTGAGTAAGGTTTCCATACAGACATTTCCGAATTTGCAAAAGAAGTTTTATAATTGCTGTTGTTCGCTTTTTTATACATATACGGTGACAATATCTTTTCCTCATTAAATGCTCTTACGATTTTTTCAGCAGAATATCCGGCAATACGCATATCAAATATCTGTTTCACGACTTTTGCCGCCACATCATCTATAACAAGCCTGTTTTTATCACTATCAGACTTTTTGTACCCGTAAACCGCAAATGCCCCTATATATTTTCCACTCTCCCTTTTTACTTTCTGCGAATATCTTACTTTACATGATATATCTCTCGCATATGAGTCGTTTAACAGATTTAACAAAGGCACTGTTATCTTTCTCTCGTGATAGTCCGCTTTGTCGCTGTCATATCCGTCGGAAACAGAAATCACACGGATGTTGTTCATAGGAAAATAATATTCTAACAATCTTCCGGTCTCAATGTAGTCTCTCCCAAGTCTTGACAGGTCTTTTACCATAATACATCTGACATTATTTTTTTCAATCCAGCCAAGCATTTTTATAAAACCCGGTCTGTTAAAATTCGTGCCCGTATATCCCTCATCAACAAACTCAGCAATATGTTTAAAATCATTTTTCAAAATAAACCGTTCAAGTAATTTCCTCTGATTTTCCACACTATTAGTAATACTACTAATAGTGTTATTATCAGCACTACAGACAGCATTATCGTTTACATTAGCCATATCTTTGGAATTGAAAGTATAATCTCTTTCTCTAAGACCATCATTTTTTGATACTCTCAGATATGTAACACACTC
This sequence comes from Clostridium sp. AF34-13, assembly GCF_003477845.1. Taxonomy (NCBI): domain Bacteria; kingdom Bacillati; phylum Bacillota; class Clostridia; order Eubacteriales; family Clostridiaceae; genus Clostridium; species Clostridium sp. AF34-13. The sequence continues at coordinate 4,923 of NZ_QUEB01000004.1, read as the reverse complement.
CACCATATACGACACCCTCTCCCTAAATACAAGCCAATTTTAAAATGCAGCAATCCGGCTTCTCAATTTACTACATTCATAAACCTATCAGCAAACTGCCTATTGCTGTTACCTAAAAAGAAATTTATATACAAAAAAAAGAGCTGATAATTCATAACAGTCAGGTGCGTTTTTATCCTCATCAAAAATATCGCTCTCATGCGGGATAATATCCTCTTTTAAAAAGGTATCATTTTCTTTAAAAATGCTGTCTTCTTTTTGACAGACAATATGTTCATCCGAAATAATATCCTCCGTTAATAATTCTTTAGAAACATTTCGTTCAGCAAAAATCTGTTTAGAAACATCATCATCCGAAAGAATCTGTTTTTTCATACAAGACAACCTCTGATTAAAATTTACAACCTAAACAATCTTTAAATTATACGCTCTTTATTTTTTATTATGATTAATTTTGTTTAACATATCCATTTACAATCATATCTGCATTATCCGCAATTTTTAAAATGTCAGGCATTTTCTATCCTTACCTCCTTAATCGGTTTTAAAAATGTATCAGGTGATATCAGCCTAAGTCAAATAAGTTTTCATTCACTCCTCAAACTCCTCAACAAATCGTTTCACCTCTGCCCACGCATTTTTTGATTCCTCAAGACGCTCAAGTCCCATCTGAAATACATGAAACATTTCTTCATATATCGTGATATTTGTTTTACATCCCGCTTCTCTTGCCTTTTTCTCCGCAAGTACCGAATCACTTAAAAGCATCTCTATACCGCCTACCTGAAAGAGCATTGGCGGAAGTTTTGAAAAATCGCCAAACAGCGGCGAGATATAAGGTTCTTTAGGCGAATGACCTCCGAGATATTCACCACTGTATATCATGCTTTCCCTGGTATTTCCAAACAGCGGGTCAAGTGTATAATTATCGTCATATGACGCCCCTGATGCCGTAAGGTCCGTCCACGGTGACATAAGCACAAGTCCCGCCGGAAGCGGCATATCATTATCCCTCAAATACTGACTTAAGGCAAGACTAAGTCCGCCGCCCGCCGAATCTCCGGCAATGATTATATCTCTGCCCTCATACCCCGTAGCGAGCAGCCATTTATATGCTGCCACAGCATCATCAAGGGCCGCCGGAAAAGGATTTTTCGGTGCAACTCTGTAATCTATCGACAAAGTCTTTATACCGCCACGCATCTCACAATACTCTTTTGCAAAATTCCTATACACATTTCTCATCTTGCCAATATAACCGCCGCCATGAAGCTGAAGCACAACAAATCTGCTGCCCGTATTTTCAGGCGACAACAATTCCATTTCAAAATGCTTCATGTGTATTTTTGCAACCGAATATCCGTCCGGGCAATGCCACGGCGGCTCGACAAGTCTTCTCCTTATAGTTCCCTTTTTTATTGCAGGACCTATGATAAACCCTGATGAAACCATGTTTATAACATTTCTCACAAGTTTTGCGCGCAAACTTATATTATCAACTTCTTTAACCATAAAAACCTCACTTAATATAATTAGATGATGTTAGGGTCAAAAGTAGATAGCAATGCATGTTTATATGCAAATTGCTATCTACTGGCTTGCCCCGCCAAACACCGACATAAAGCAGATTTGCTTGCCAATATGCGCGAATGGAGGTGTTTGCAGGATTGCGAAAATTGCGTAGCAATGAAGCAATCCTGAGCATCAGTTAGGGTCAAAATACCTTTTGACCCTAACATCATTAGATTCATATTTGTAGCAAATATACTTTGCCCATGACTGATGAAATTGCTGTCTGCTTCTGACAATAACATCATCATATATAAAATTTCCGCTTTAATTCATTTCTTGCCTTTCTGTCTCCAATAACCACGCTTGAGGTAAATAAAATAAACGATACCAAAAAACTTGTCCATGGAAGGACAGGGCTTTGAAGTACCTTTGTAAAATAAAGTGCCATCTGAACTGCACCGAGTATAACACAAAATATCTGAAGAAGCAGATAACTCTCCCAGTTCTGCCTGTTTATTATCATACAGACTATTATTATCGCATCAAGCGTAAGCACGATAACCGGCATCCCGACACCCAACGACCAGCCTTTGTAACCAAGCACAAAATCCACAAGCATTATATAAAACAATGCACCTATAAAACCAACATACATCTTTTTAATATGTCCATAATGGTCGTTTATTATAAAATGAAGCATACATATAACATAAACAATAGCACCTCCTGATATTGCCGACCATTTAACACCTTCAAAATTATAATAATTTATAACAATGAACACGCTTTCAAGAACAATGGCAAAATAAGAAAAAATATTTACTATCCGTCTGAGTATCTTTGTTTTCTGCCTTACATCAGGATAGGTGTTCTCGTTATGTTTATCATCACCCGACAAAACCATATCACACATAGGACATACCTTAGTTTTATCTTTTATTTTTATTCCACAATTTTTACATTCAATCATAATACACCCCGTTGCTTTCTATAGAAATATCAACGCCATCTTCTACAAGTTTTCTAAAAAATCCTCTCTGAATAGCAGTGTCCCTCAAAATCGAAGTAAAAGTAAATACCATCGTATCATTGTAAGAACATATTGCTCCTTTTATATTCTGTCCCGTTGATATTGAAATCATCGCATGAAAGCTTTTTATAAACGGTGCATATTCTTCATCTATTTTTATATTTCCAATATTTGTCACGGTTGAAGTATTTGCCTTTGCTGACGAAAGATATACAAGCTTCATTGCTATCTTTTTTATAAAAAACGGAATAGACCTTAAAAGTATATTTTTTTGATTTGAAACATTGTACGAAAACAAATCTTCAAGATGTTCTTTTGTTATCTGCCCACGCAGACTTTTCTTTACAATGTCCGCTATTTCCTCAAATGAATACTCATCTTTTTCCGGCTTAAAAACAGCACTCACCATAACAAAAAAATTTCTTGTCGTCATCGAATCAAAAAACGGTCTGAGATTTACCGGCACGGCACACACTATAGGCTTATCAGACCTCATTCTTTTAAGATATTCAACATATACACTATACATAAATACAATTACAAAATACTCATTTATGCTCGTATCATATTTTTTAGCCGCCTGCTTAACCTGTTTCACGCTCATATAACCGTGCATGACACCAAGCTCACCTCTTGAAAGTTTTTCGCCTTTTACCTCTACTGCTCTCTTTGTTTCATAGCCTTTTGCATGGCCTTTTTTATAATTTTTTACATAACTGTCCTCAGTATTTAATGATGTATGCTCAGACAACCTGTTCTTCTTTACCGCCGCAATCTCCGGATATTTAAGTCTGAGATACTGATATGTGACTTCTCTTAAAAAATTAATACCGCCCATACCATCCGCAAGCACATGAAAAACTTCAAGGTTTATTCTCTTTCTGTAATAAGTAATCCTGAACAGATAATTGTTGTTACTGTAAGGCTCAATATATCTGCAGGGAAAATCATGCTCCTTTACAACCTTTGGAGCAGGCTTGTTATTTGTTTCAAAATAATACCAAAATATTCCTTTCTGCATACATACATTAAATGCATCAAAACCCGGCAGCACCATATCCAGTGCTTTCTGTAAAAACTCTGCGTCAACCTCCTCGGTAAGATTGACTGAAATTCGATATACATTCGTCGTCTCCTCCGAAGCAATCGCCGGGAAAAGAACTGCCGTATTATCAAGTTTTTCCCAATTTTTCTTTCTATGTCTACGCTTTTTCATAAGCTGTCCCCATTCTTAGTTACTGTGAAAGCAAATTCACTTTTTCAAAGACTTCACAAAAATTAGTCTTATTTATAGTATATACTAAAAAATAATATTTTTAAAGTATGATTTACGCACACCTGCCCCCGAATATGTAATCGTGCATGACGGTCCGCCATCTGACAGCCGTGCCAAAGATTATTATGTGACATACAAAGACTATATCAAAAATGTTGCATCAAGCGAAATCTATGCTACATGGCCTGAGGCAACCCTTACAGCAAATATCCTCGCCATACAGTCCATAACTTTAAACAGAGTTTATACGGAGTGGTACCGAAATAAAGGCTATGATTTCACAATCACCTCTTCCACCGCCTACGACCAAAAATGGATTCCCGGAAGAAATATCTTCGATAATATATCAAGGATTGTTGACAACATCTTTACAAACTACATTTCAAGACCAAATGTAAGACAGCCGCTTTTTACACAGTATTGTGATGGAAAAATGGTGTCATGCCCTGACTGGATGCGTCAGTGGGATTCAAAATATCTCGGCGACCAGGGATATTCTGCGATAGAAATACTCCGTGCATTTTACGGTAATTCCGTTTATATAAACAGTTCAACTGAAATTTCAGGAATACCATCTTCATGGCCGGGTTATGACCTGACGATAGGTGCAACCGGAAGCAAAGTTTTGCAGATGCAGCAGCAGTTAAATGTAATAGCAGATGCATATCCTCTTATACCTAAAATATCCCAGGATGGAATTTACGGTGAAAAAACTGCAAATGCAGTAAAGATATTCCAAAAAATATTTGGTCTGCCCCAAACCGGAGTAACAGATTTCCCAACATGGTATAAAATTTCTGAGATTTATGTCGGCGTGAGCAGGATTGCTGAAATGGCTTAAGCACTAATCTTTAAAAAATGAATATCTGAAAAACAGACAGACCATAACGAATAATTGCTATGGTCTGTCTTATAGTATAACAAAATATGAAGATATTAAACTCACCATTTCAAGCATAATTCCAATGTAAAGAATAGGTAAAATATTTCAAAATGCTTGTAAAAAGGCTGGTTTTTTTTTATAGATTAGCATAATATATATATATTGATAAAAATACTTAAGTCCAGCTAATAAATGTCAATAGTTAGATGTGAAAAAAATTAT